>JAEHDK010000801.1 GCA_016880465.1 Micromonosporaceae bacterium | reverse complement strand
GGCAGTACGATCGCCGCCGATCGCACCCGGTGGTGGGCCGGGTCAACCCCGGGCGGCGTCACGCCTTCGTCCCGCAGCGCGATAGCGGCCTTTCGCAGCTTCTGGCGGGCCTTGATGATGCCACTGTCCGCGGGGACCAGCCGCTCCTTGCTGCGGTCGACGATGGGCCCCATGCTCTCCTGCAGCGAGGAGTCCTGTATCGCGATGCCCTTGACCCCTGAGTACTGCTCCCCGCGCCGCTGCGCCTCGCGGTCCATCAGGTAGTCGTTGTCCTTGTTCTGCACCGGCCGGTAGGTGCCCGGGATGTTCTCGCTGTGCACCCCGAAGCCGTCCTTCATGGCCTGCCGCTCCGCGGCCGTCAGCGCGCGGACCGGGTGGTAGTCATAGGTGTACACCCAGCAGTTCTCGTCGTCGATCGGGACCCAGAAGTGCCCGTGCACCGGGTGGTCGCCGCGCGGCGGGATCATCGTGAAGTTCGGCATGATCCACGGGGTGATGCGCCAGTAGTACCTGCCGTCCTCGGCATTACGGCGGGCACCGACGAACAGGCCACCGTCGGCCTCCGCGACCTCGAAGAACGGCTTCAGGTCGGAGAGGTTGTACTGGTTGCCTTTGGCGCCCTTGAACAGCGGGTCGTTGTTGAGCTGCCCCGAGTGCAGCCAGGTGACGTGGCTGGAATCGATGCCGCCCTCGAGGGCCTGCAGCCAGTTGCACTCCTGCCAGCGCTTGGAGGTGAAGGTCTGCTCCGCCGGCACGTGAACGAACTCGAACTCCGGCAGGCCCGGCCGCGTCGCCGGGTCGCCCAGGTGCGCCCACAGGACGTCACCGACCTTGACCAGCGGGTACGACGTGAGCTTGACGTTCGTGCAGAAGGTGCTGTTCTCGGGCTCGGTCGGCACCTCGATGCACTGGCCGGTCGCGTCGTACTTCCAGCCGTGATAGGCGCACCGCAGGCCACCCTCCTCGTTGCGGCCGAACCACAAGGACGCCCCCCGGTGGGCACAGAACTCGTCCATCAGCCCGTACCGCCCGTCGCTGTCGCGGAAGGCGATCAGGCGCTCGGAGAGGAGCTTGACACGCACAGGCGGGCAGTCGTCCTCCGGCAGTTCCTCGGCGAGGAGGGCGGGGATCCAGTACTGCCGGAACAGCTCACCCATGGGCGTCCCGGGCCCGGTCTGCGTCAAAAGGTCGTTGAGCTCTGGTCTGAGCATCCTCGTGTTTCCTCTCGACTTTGATCCCTCGCCACGGGAGTGGTGCCCTCCTACCCGGGCTGCTCGCTGAAGTGCTAAATATAATACCATTAACCCAGCCTGGCAACGGCGACGGTCCCGGACCGACGGCGTGTTGGACCACCGGGACGTCGACGGATGCCGGCGCCACGCTGGCGGTCGAATGGGCTGGTGACACCGGCCACGGCCGGCGCGCGCCGCCCGGTGCGGCTCCCGGCCCTACATGGTCCAGTGGTATGACATTATTGCCACCGACCCCTTCGAACAGCGACACAAAGGGACGATCATCTAGGGCAAGGAATGAGCGTCATGGCACCTACGAAGGCCGAGCCTGCCCACACCGGTGACGACGTCGGCATGTTCAAGGCGGTGTCGCTCAGCCGCGTCTCGCAGTCCATTGTGGACCAGGTGAAGCTGCTGCTGCGACAGGGCCGGCTCAAACCTGGTGACCGGCTACCCAGCGAGCGCGAGCTGTGCGAGCGCTTCGGGGTCAGCCGGGTCACCGTCCGGGAGGCGCTGCGCGTCCTCGAGGCGGGCGGTCTCATCGACATCCGGGTCGGCGCGCGCGGCGGCGCCTTCATCACGTCGCCGACATCGCAGCAGGTCGGCGAGGGCCTCGCCGACCTGCTCAACCTCTCGCCGCTCACCGCGACCGAGGTAACCGAGGCGCGACAGGTCTTCGAACTCGGCATCGTCCCACTCGTGGTGGAACGGGCCGTGGACGAGGACGTCGCGGCGCTGCGCGACATGGTGCGCGTCCACCAGGCGGCGCTCGACCGCGGCGAGTACGTCATGTCGATGTCGGCCGACTTCCATGTACGGGTGGCCGCGTGCACCCACAACCGGGCCATCGAGATGCTCGTGCAGTCGTTCCACGGCCCGTTGCTCATGTCGCTACTCGAGGCACAGGTCGTCGCACCGCTCATGGGATACCGCGGCACTGAGGAACACAGCGCCTTCATCGATGCGATCGCCGCCCGTGACGTCGCGCAGGCCCACTCGATCATGCGCAAGCATCTGCAACGCACAGCCGATCGGGTCAGCCACAACCAGCCGGAGGCGACTCCCGACAGCCCGGACGGCCACGGGAACCAACCGACCACTGACAGATCCTCGTGATCGCCGCGATAGCAGTAGCGGCTGCGGTCCGCAGAGGTCCTGCGTCGGTGGTTATTCCCGCCGGAGGCGCTCGACGCCGCCGGCCACCTGGCCATGGACGCCGACCGTTCGGCACGCAGCCTAGTGGGCCACGTCGCGCGGATGGTACTCGGTCGCCACGACCTGTTCGGCACGCAGGGGTACGCGGTCATCGAACCAG
>JAEHDK010000800.1 GCA_016880465.1 Micromonosporaceae bacterium | reverse complement strand
GACCGCCTTGACCCGGGCCCGGCCCACGGTGGAGAGCGCCTCCGCCAGCCGGGGATCGGCGAGCAGCGCATCGGTACGCGGGACCCGGCGGCGCGGATCTGGCACCCGTTCCGCCTGCATGTCCGGCAGCCTAGTCTCTTCGATGTGGCAGTTCGGCTGACTCAGTACGCGCATGGCGGCGGCTGCGCCTGCAAGATCCCGCCGGGTGAGCTGGAGGAGATGGTCAGCCGGCTCACCGGCGCGGGGCTGCCGGCCGGCCCGGGCGAGCTGCTGGTGGGGCTCGCCGGCGGGGACGACGCGGCGGTCGTCCGCATCGCCGGCGGTACGGCGATCGTGCTAACGGCCGACTTCTTCACGCCGGTCGTCGACGACGCGTACGACTGGGGCCGGATCGCGGCCGCGAACGCACTGTCCGATGTGTACGCGATGGGCGGCGTACCGGTCGTCGCGGTGAACCTGCTCGGCTGGCCGCGGGACGTGCTGCCGATGGAGCTGGCGGCCGACGTACTGCGCGGCGGGCTCGACGTCGCCCGCGCGGCGGGGTGCCACGTCGCCGGCGGGCACAGCGTCGACGACCCGGAGCCCAAGTACGGCCTGGCGGTCACCGGCGTGGCGAGGCCGGATCGGTTGCTGCGCAACGATGCCGGCCGGCCGGGCCTGCCGCTGACGCTGACCAAGCCGCTCGGCATCGGCGTGCTCAACAGCCGGCACAAGGCCACCGGTGAACGTTTCGGGCAGGCCATCGACGCGATGGCCGAGCTCAACCGGGCGGCCGCCGAGGCGGCGCTGGCCGCCGGGGCGGTGTGCGCCACCGACGTCACCGGTTTCGGGCTGCTCGGCCACCTGCACAAGCTGGCCCGGGCCAGCGGGGTGACCGCCGTGGTGGACGCCGCGGCCGTGCCGTACCTGGACGGCGCGCGCGCTGCCCTCGCCGGCGGGTACGTCAGCGGCGGCACCCGGCGCAACCTCGACTGGGTACGCCCGCACGGTGACTTCGCCGGCGTGGATGAGGACGAGCTGCTGCTGCTCGCCGACGCGCAGACCTCGGGCGGGCTGCTGGTCGCGGGTGCCGTACCCGGCTATCCGGTCATCGGCGAGCTGGTGGCGGCGCGTGCCGGCCGGACGCTGGTGGTGCGCTGAGGCCAACCGGCCAGACGGGCCGTGGTTGGCCGGCGCCCGGCTGGGTACCGTCCAGACATGCCCATCCCGTCACAGCGACGACGGGCGCGGGGGACCATCAAGCATCCGTACAGCGCGCTGAACCTGCGGCTGCTGCTGGCGGGGTTCGGACTCGTGGCGTGCGTCGCCCTCGGTGTCCTGTCCTGGCTGGCCGACCTGCGCGCGATCGCGGTGATCCTGTTCGTGGTAGCGCTGACCGCGGTGGTCGACCTGGTCATCATCCAGCGGCGCCGGGCCGCGCGCCGGCGCGAGGAGCCGGAGGCGCATCACTCGCTGTTCGAGTAGGCCCAGCCGGCCGTCGCGGTCACCTCGACAGCGAGGACCGGACCGGTCGGCGGGTGGTTGCCGTACTGCGGGTACTTGGCGACCAGCGCGGCCACCGCCCGGGCCGCCTCCGCCGGGTCGGTGACCACCCGGGCCGGACCGTCGACCCGCACCCACCACAGCTCGGTCCAGTTCTCGCCGTACTCGTCGACGAGCACGCTGGCGCGGCCGGTCGCCTCGATATTGGCGAGGCGGCGCAGTTGCCGGGTGCGCTTCGGCTTCTCGTCGACGGCGGAGTACACGGTGCGGTCGACGAGCGCGAAACACACCGGCACGAGGTGCGGGTGCCCCCGCTCGTCGACGGTGCCGAGCCGGCCGACCCGCGCCTGGCCGAACCGCCGCCGCAGCTCGTCCCGGTTCATGGGGCCACCCTATGCGCGCTGACCGCCCGAGCAGGGCAGGATTGGCGGGGTCGAACATGTGTTCGATAGATTGTCGCGATGGCAGCGTGCGAGCACTGGTGGAACGGTCTGTGGGGGCCGCAGGCCAAGCAGGATGTCTTTCTCTACCGCGAGACCGACCGGTGGACGGTCGAGCACCGGCGGCGGGACGTGTCGCGGTTCTGGCACTGCGCGGCGGAGGCACCGGCGCGGGCGATCATCGAGGGCCTCCTGGCGGCCGGGCCGGGCGACTGGCGGCTGATCGCCGAGGAGCCGGGGCCGGCGGACGCGCAATGAGCCGGCGGACGCCCGCTCGGCCGGCGGCGTGCTGAGCCCGACGTGCGGGGCGGCTAGCGCCGAGCGGCGAGCGCCCGGGCGACGGCGGCCTCCGGGGTATCGACGTGGTCAATGCCCGGCACCGGCGCCCCGTCGGCGTCGACGACCCGCCAGCCGCCCAGCGAGACCACCGGGATGCCGCCCCGGCGCTTGGCCAGGGCCAGCTCGCTCAGCGTGCCCCACGAGCCGCCGATCACGATCACCGCGTCGGCGCTCGCGACGATCACGGCGTTGCGGGCCTCGCCGAGGTCGGTGAGCACGGCCGCGGACAGGTCGGCCGAGGCGCCGTCCCGGTCCGTGCCCGGCAGGATGCCGAGCACGAGGCCGCCATTGCTGCGGGTGCCGGCCGCCACCGCGGCCATCACGCCGGCGCCGCCGCCACAGAGCACCACCGCGCCGTCGCGGGCCAGCAACTGGCCGACGCGGTACGCGTACCCGCGCTCGGCGTCGGTGCAGTCCGCCGGACCGCAGACCGCCACCTGGAACGGCGGGGTGCGCTCGGGCTCGGTGGAGCGCCCGGGCTCGGCGGGCGTGGCGGTGCGCCCGGGTCGGTGGCCGCCGTTCGCGCCCACCGCGGGGACCAACGTCGGTTCCTCGGTCGGGGCCCGGGTTGGCTCCTGGACCGGGAGCAGCGTGGGCTCCTCGCCCGGCGCCGGTCGGGCTGGCTCGCGGTCGGCTGCCGGCGGCGCGGCCCGGCCACCCGCGGGAGAGCCGTCGACCACCGGCACGCTCACCGTCGGCAACGACGCCTCCTCGATCGCGCGGTCCAGCATGCCGGCCGTGTGCGGATCGACCACCGCCGTGTCCCAGAGTCCGTGCGCCCGCTGGAACTGGGCGACCGCGGCGGCCGTACCGACGCCGAAGATCTGGTCGCCGCGTTCGCTCTGCGGTATCACGTACCCCAGCCGGTCGAGGTCCTCGTGCAGCGCGGCGATGTCGTCGCCGGCCATGCCGGCACGCAGCTGACGACCCTGCAAGCGCATCGCGGCGACCCTCCCGCGGCCAGTCTAGGGCCGGACGACAAAGACGCCCCAGCCCAAGTACCGCCGGCCGTAGGCGAGATGGCTCTGCCTGGTGCGGTCGAGAAACTCCTGCATGGCCGGCGCCTCCGGGTCGCTCGGATTCGCCGCGATCCACTCGGTGATCGTCCACCACTGGGCGGCCACGTACCGGTCCCAGCTGTCCTGGTCGGCAAGCACCATCTCGACCAGCGAGCCACCCGTGGCCTCGATGCGCTCCAGCGTGCCGGCCAGCGAGGCGAACTCGTCGGGGCGTACGTCGAGGGCCTGGTACGCCTCGGCCGGCGGTTCGGCGGTCCAGTACGGCTCGCCGACGAGCAGGAGCCCGCCCGGCCGCAATGCCGGTCGCATGAGCGCGAGCGTCCCGGCCAGCCCGCCGCCGATCCAGGTCGCTCCGATGCAGGACACCACGTCGTAGGCGGCCGGCTCAGCCGTGAAGGTGCTTGCGTCGGCGTTCACGAAGCGTATCGAGTCGGCCACGCCGAGTTCTTCGGCTCGTGCCCGGGCGGCGGCCAGGAACACCTCGCTGATGTCGACGCCGGTGCCCGACATGCCGTACCGCTGTGCCCAGCGGCAGAGCATCTCCCCCTTACCGCAGGCCAGGTCCAGCTGGCGCAGCCCGGACTCCAGCCGGCACACCTCGCCGAGCAGGTCCAGCTTCTCCGGCGTGAACGGGTTCAGGATGCGGTGTCCGGCCTCGGCTATCTCGTGATGGCGCAGCGACATGACTGCATCCTTGCGCACCCGGGGAGCCACCACCGAGGGCAATTACGCGTTGGACCGCCGGGCTTATCGAGGCACCCGGCCGCCCGCGACCCCGCCGACGGTCCGCAGCACCGGCCCCCGACCCCGTTGCACCGGATCCGGGGCGCGATGGCGGCCGGCGACCTCGTGGTGGTGCTGCGGTTCGGCGTACCGTGTGAGACCGATCACCGACGTCAGCGTGATCAGGAAGCCGATCGCCGCCAACCACTCCCGGCCGGGCCAGATCCGGTCGCCGAGGAACAGCAGACCGACGATCGCCGCGGGTACCGCGCCCGCCGCGTCCATCGCGGCCACGGCCGCGGTCGTGGAGCCACGCTGCATCGCGAGTCCCAGCAGCAGCTGGCCGACGAGCGAGTGCGCGAGCAGCAGGTACAGCAACGGGTCGGTGACGAAGTCCGAGAACGAGTCGGCCGAGGCGAGCGGCCGGGCAGCCACCGCGGCGGCGGAGAACGCCATGCCGGCGAGCGCGCCGAGCGCCACCGATCCGACGGAACCGCGGAACCCTACGGCGAAGAAGCCCAACCCGCCGACGACCACCAGCACGACCACGAGGATGACCACGCCGGACATGCCGAGATGCCGGGACGGCGCCGGGCGGGCCGCGAGAACCAGCGCGGTGATGCCCGTGACCAGCAGGGCGAGCAGCGCGACCTCGGAGCGCGGCAGGCGCCACTTCAGCCCGAGGACGCCGAACACCACCGTGACCCCGAGCCCGGCGGCCACGCTCGCCTGGACCAGGAACAGCGGGAGGTCGCGCCGCGCCAGGAAGGCCAGGATGAAACCCAGGAACTGGCAGGACACCCCGACGAGGTACGTACGGTGCCCCGCAAGTCGCAGCAGCAGGGCCGGGTCGAGCGTGTGGTGGACGGTGGTGCGCGCCGCGGCTACCGACTGAAGCAGATTGGCCACCCCGTACGCGCCGATCATGGCGGCGAGGAAGAACCAACTGGAGGACACCACGTCGCGAGGATAAGCCGTTAGCGGCCATCCGGCGTGGCGAGCCGCTCCAAGACATCGGCGTGCAATGCGCCGTTCGTGGCGACTGCACTGCCCCCGCCTGGTCCCGGCCGGCCGGCCAGATCCGTGAACTCGCCGCCCGCCTCGGTCACGATCGGTACGAGCGCCGCCAGGTCCCACAGCGACAGCTCGGGCTCGACCATGATGTCCACGGCGCCCTCGGCGACCAGCATGTACCCGTAGAAGTCGCCG
>JAEHDK010000799.1 GCA_016880465.1 Micromonosporaceae bacterium | reverse complement strand
TTCTGGGGCGATGGAGCCACAACAAATGGCCAATTCCTGAACAACGTAATCTACAAGATTGACGAAGCTCAGTCTAGCACCAGCACGTCAAAAGCAAGAGCGGCGCCCGCCGCGGCCAGCTCCGCCGCATGCCCGGCCCGGTCGACCCCGACCACCAGGGCGAACCCGCCTCGCCTCCCGGCCGACACCCCCGGCAGGGCGTCCTCCACCAGCGCCGCCCGGTCGGCCGCCACCCCAGCCGGCGGGCCGCCTCCAGGAACGTGGCCGGGTCGGGCTTGCCCGCCAACCCCAACCGCTCGGCGGCACCGCCGTCCACCACCACGTCGACGAGCTCGTCCACACCGGCTGCGGCTAGCACCGTGTCGGCGTTGCGGCTGGCCGTCACCACCGCCACTGGCACGCCGCCCGCGTGTAGCCGGCGCAGCAGGGACACCGTGGAAGCGAACGCCCCAACACCGTGTTCGGCCGGGAGTTCGGCGAGCCGGGCATTCTTCGCGTTGGCCACCTGCCACACCGTCGCCGTGCCCGGCGGCTCGGCCGGATCGCCCTCGGGCAGGTGCACGCCGCGGGACGCCAGGAATATCCGGGCACCGTCCCGGCGCGGCCGGCCGTCGACGTGGCGGCGGTAGTCGACGTCCGGGTCGAACAGTGCCGCCGCCGGCGCCCACACACTCAGCGCCTCATCCAGTACCGCCCGCCACGCACCGGCGTGCATCCTTGCCGTATCGGTCACCACGCCGTCCATGTCGAAAACCACGGCGGCCACCAGATGCTCCGCCAGCCGGACGCGCGGCGGCATGGCCTGGCCAACGTAACATGGTGCAGGATTCACCGCCGCCATGCCGGCTCCACCCTTCCTGGCCCACGGGGGCCCGCCTCCACGCCTCGCCAGCCCCGTCAGCGCTGGTCGGCGGGATGCCGGTGTCCATTTGGGTCCGTACCGACCATGCGGTCCGGGCCGTCGCTGCCGTAAGCATCGTGACGCGGATTGCGGCTGGCCTCACGCGTTTCGCCGCCATGGGTGCCATGGCACCCGTGCAGCGTCAGCATCATCAGCGGGCAGGCGATCACCACTGCGAGAAACAGCAGCGTGCCGGCTGGTACCCCGGCCCAGCGTGCACCGACCACGGCCAGCGCCGCTACTACGGCGGCCAGCCCCTTGTGCTGTTTGAACAGGCCCATGACGTGTCCCTCCGGATCTGCGGAGCCCACGGCGGGTTCCCGACGTTTACGACCGGCCCCGGCTGCGCAAGTGGCCCTGTCGTTGCTGCGGTCGCCCCTCAGCGTCGGCCTGCCGGCCTCTGGCGGGCAGGGCCGGAGGTACCCCGCCCAACCGTACTATCGACCTTAGTAGAGGCTCGTGAGGACGCCGCCGCGGGCGCGCATCTCGAACCGGTGCCCAAGCAGCACGGGGCGGGCGTACCCGCACCCGCGGTGCACGTGTCGGTGGTGGACGCCACTCCGGCTGGCCCGGCCGGCAAACGGCCACTCGTCGTAGTCCTGCCCGAGCCCCCGTGAACAGCCGCGCCACCGCATGACATCCCCACTGTCTGTCAGGTCAGGTTGGGCACGTAGAACCAGCTGAACGGCGCCCAGGGTAGGTTGCGTAGCACGACCGCGTACAGCAGCAGGAACGCCAGTCCATAGCTGAACAGCATCACCCAGGACAGGCGCAGCCGGGGCAGCCGCAGCCCGAACGTTGTTTCGGCCGCCCACTACACGAAGGCGTAGCCGAGGAACGGCACCGCCACCAGGGCGAGCAGGTGGTGTCGGGCGGCCTGCACCAGGTCGCCGTGCAGCAGGTACCGCACCATCCGGGTGCCGCCGCAGGCCGGCCCGTCGATGCCGAGGGTGGCGTGCCAGACGCACGGGCCAGTGGGATCCGGTGTGCGGTCGGTCGGGTCGAACGCGAGCACATACCCCAGCGCCGCCGCGACCGGGGTCAGCACGAACAGCGGCACCAGGCGCCGCCACGGCGGTCGGTGGTCGGCCGGCGCCGGCAACGCCGGAAACTGGTTAGTGGCTTCTGCCATGCGTGTGCCCCTTTCACGCCCGCTCCGCCTCCACCAACTATAGCTAGCAAGGAGATAGCGTGGATTGGCGTCGGCGGGTGCGGCAGTCGGTGCCGGAGAGGCGTCCGCACCGCATCTGGTATGGCGCCACCTGTGGCGGTGCGGCCCCGCGAGCTCGACGGGTGGATCATCGCCTACCGCAACCTCAAACCGGCCGCCGCGGTGCGCATGACCGCCCGCGTACCGGACCGCACCGTTCAGCTGAAGCTGACCGGCGGCATGATGCGCTGCGACTGGGGATTCAACGGGAAAACCTACGACCCGTCCCGCGTCGAGGCGGTCCGCGGTGGCGAACGGGCACAGATCCACTTCGTCAACACGACCACCATGTGGCACCCGGTCCACCTGCATGGCCACAGCCTTACCGTCGGCGACAACGGGCCCGGCAGGGACACTGCGATCGTTCTACCAGGACAGACGCTGTCGGCCACGTTCGACGCCGACAACCCGGACTCAGAATGATCCACTGCCACAACGTCTACCACGCGGAGGCAGGCATGATGACGTTGCTCGGATACCTGCGTTTAGCCCGCCCGGCCCGCAGCGGCGTGGCGGCAAGGCGCGCGGTGGAGGTGCCACCGGGGCCGATGGCGGCGCCACTGGCGGTGATGTGCGGTTCGTAGCCCGCCTGGCGGGAACGCCGGTCAGGCAGCGCAGGCTCCCGGGTGAACCGGACGCCAGCACAATTCGGGGCCCAGACGGGACTTACGGCGCGGCGTGGTGGGTCGTTGGCCTCTGCGCCATCCGATCCAGGCGGGGCCACGGTGGAGAGGATGCCCGGCCGGCGGCCGGCACGCAGGTGAGTCTTCAAGGAGATGTCGCGATGAAGTCCCGCAACTACGGCTTGTACGCCGTCGCGTTGGCGATCGTGGTGGTCGGGGCGATATGGGCCGGCGTGCCGGTCGGCACCCTCGCATTGCTCGGCCTGGTGCTGGTCTGCCCGCTGATGATGATCTTTATGATGCGCGGCATGCACGGCAACCATGGCGACCAGCACCGGCATGACGACGCCGACCGGCGCGGCCCGCACGACCACAGCACCATGCGGTGACCAGCCGCGACCCCCCGGCTGTGCGCCACCGCCGACATGCCCAAACCCCGCGTCGCGCTCGCCGACACCGACCTGCCCAACGCCTTCGCCACTGGCCGCAACACGAACCGGGCCGTGGTGTGCGTGACCACCGGCCTGCTGCGTCGCCTCGACACCGACGAGCTCGACGGCGTCCTGGCCCACGAACTGTCCCACATCGCCCACCGTGACGTGGCGGTGATGACCGTCGCCTCGTTCCTCGGCGTACTTGCCGGGCTGGTCACCCGGTTCGCGTTCTACAGCCAACTATTCGGCGGCCGCCGCCGCGGCAACGACCAGACCTACCTGTTGGTCATGCTCGTCATGCTCGTCTCCGCGGTGGTGTACGCGCTCAGCTTCCTGCTTATCCGGGCCCTGTCCCGCTACCGGGAGCTGGCCGCCGACCGCGCCGGCGCGACGCTGACCGGCCGGCCCTCCGCGCTCGCCTCCGCGCTGACCAAGGTGACCGGCGAGATGGCCCGCATCCCCACCCGCGACCTGCGCGCCGTCCAGGCGTTCAACGCGTTCTTCTTCACCCCCGCC
>JAEHDK010000798.1 GCA_016880465.1 Micromonosporaceae bacterium | reverse complement strand
TGGCACGGCCGCGCCCGGGCCGGTGCTCCGGCCCGCTCCGGTGCCGGACCGGGACGGTACTCGATGATCATCTTTGACCGCGTCGACATCACGTATCCGGGCGCACCTGAGCCCGTACTGTCCAATGTGGATATCCGGATCGGCGAGGGGGAGCTGTGCCTCGTTGTGGGCCGGACGGGCACGGGCAAGTCGACGCTGCTGGGCGCGGTCAACGGTCTGGTGCCCCGGTTCACGGGTGGGCGCCTGCGCGGCCGGGTCAGCGTCGACGGGACCGACACCGCGAGCGCGCCGCCGCGCGAGTTCGCCCACCTCGTCGGCGTGGTGGGCCAGGACCCGCTGGCCGGGTTCGTCACCGACACCGTCGAGGAGGAGCTGGCGTACGGCATGGAGCAGCTGCGCCTCGCCCCACAGGTGATGCGTAAGCGGGTCGAGGAGACGCTCGACCTGCTGGGCATCGCCGAGCTGCGGGACCGGCCACTGCGCACGCTGTCCGGCGGGCAGCAACAGCGGGTGGCCATCGGCGCCGCGATGACCGCCCATCCCCGCGTACTCGTGCTGGACGAACCGACGTCGGCGCTGGATCCGACGGCCGCCGAGGACGTCCTCGCGGCGATCACCCGGCTCGTACACGACCTGGGCGTCACCGCCGTGGTTGCCGAGCACCGGATGGAACGGATCGTCCAGTACGCGGACCGCCTCGTACTTCTCCCCGGCGGCGGGCGGGTCGTCGCCGGCGATCCGGCTACCGTGCTCGCCACGGCGCCGGTCGCGCCGCCCGTGGTGGAGCTCGGCCGGCTCGCCGGCTGGACTCCGGTACCGCTGTCGGTCCGCGATGCCCGCCGGCAGGCCGGGCCACTGCGGCACCGGCTCGCCGACCGCCCCGTACCGCGGCGGGCCCCGGCGCGCCGGCGCGACGCGGCCGCGGTGCTGGTGGCCCGGCGGGTCGTCGTACGCCACGGCGATGTCCTTGCCGTGCGCGGCGTGGACCTGGACCTGTACGCCGGGACCGTGGTGGCGGTGATGGGCCGCAACGGCTCGGGCAAGTCGTCGCTGCTCTGGGCGCTGCAGGGCAGTGGCCCGCGACAGGGCGGGACGGTCGAGACGGGCGGGGTGGACCCGCGGGCGGTGCCGGCGCAGCAGGCCCGGCAGAAGGTAGGGCTCGTACCGCAGACTCCGGCGGACCTGCTCTACCTGAACACGGTCGCTGCCGAGTGCGCGCAGGCCGACCGCGAGTCCCACGCCCCAGCCGGTGCGTGCCGGGCACTGTTGGACCGGCTCCTGCCGGGCGTCGACCCGCAGGCGCACCCGCGGGACCTGTCCGAGGGCCAACGCCTCGCCCTGGTGCTGGCCATCCAGCTGGTCGCCGCGCCGGCGGTCGTCCTGCTGGACGAGCCGACCCGCGGCCTGGACTACCCGGCCAAGGGACACCTCGCCGACCTCGTCCGCGAGCTGGCCGGTTCGGGGAAGGCGGTCGTGGTCGCCACGCACGACGTGGAGTTCGTGGCCGGTGCAGCGGACCGGGTCGTGGTGCTCGGCGACGGCGAGATCGTGGCGGACGGGCCCACGGCGGAGGTGGTGGTGGCCTCGCCGGCGTTCGCACCGCAGGTGGCCAAGATCCTCAGCCCGCAGCCGTGGCTGACCGTCGCCGAGGTCGCGGCGGCTCTCGCCGGCGACGAACCACCGTGCGACGCCGTGGTGGGGGCGGGATGAGACCGGCCGTCGTACGGGTCGCGCCGCGCACCGCGGTGGTGCTCGCCGTGGCGTCGGTGGCCGGGTTGGCCGTGTTCTGCTGGCCGCTGCTGATCACGCCGCGATCCGACCCGGTCGGCCATACCCTCGACGCACCGCTGATCTTCATGGCCGTGCTGCCCGTACTGGTCGCCGTCCTGCTGGCCGAGCTGACCACCGGCGGGCTCGACTCCAAGGCCCTGGCCATGCTCGGCGTGCTGGCCGCGATCAACGCCGCGCTGCGCCCGCTCGGCGCGGGTACGGCCGGCATCGAGACGGTGTTCTTCCTCCTCGTGCTCGCCGGCCGGGTGTTCGGTCCGGGCTTCGGTTTCCTGCTGGGCGCCACCTCGCTGTTCGCCTCCGCGTTGCTCACCGCCGGCGTTGGTCCGTGGCTGCCGTTCCAGATGCTCGCCGCCTCGTGGATCGGCCTGGGCGCCGGGCTGCTGCCCCGCCGGCTGCGCGGCAGGGCCGAGGTCGCGGTGCTGGCCGGGTACGGCGTCCTGGCCGCGTACGCATACGGGCTGCTCATGGACATGTCGTTCTGGCCGTACAGCACCGGGGCGGGCACCCAGATCTCGTACCAGGCGGGTGCGCCGATAGCGGAGAACCTGCACCGCTTCGCGGTATTCACCGCCGTAACCTCGGCCGGCTGGGACACCGGTCGGGCCATCACCAACGTGGCGGCCATTGTCCTGGTCGGCCCGGCGGTGCTCGCCGCGCTGCGCCGGGCCGCCCGCCGCGCCGCGTTCGACGCCCCGGTCACGTTCGGGCCCACCACGATGGCGGCCGGCGCGGCGGCCGAGCCGGGCAGCC
>JAEHDK010000111.1 GCA_016880465.1 Micromonosporaceae bacterium | reverse complement strand
TCTGGGTGCAGGCGACGGTCGGCGCGGGCGTCGTGCTCAGCCTGGACGTGCAGCGGTCGGACCAGCGCGCGATCGCCGCGACCGACCTGCTCGGCGGCCAGCCGGTCGCACCCCGCCGGGTGACCGCCGCAGAGGCCGCCTGGCTGGCCCGGCTGCGGCAGCGCAACCGGGCTTCGCAGGGCGGCCCGGTGACGATCAGGTTGCCCGCGCCGGGGCTGAACCTGCTGACCGCGAGCGGTTGGCTCGACTGGCGTAGTTCGGTTGCCTACCTTGCGGTGCAGGACACCAGCCAGCCGGCCGAGCAGACGCTGCTGCGCGCCGACGAGACCGAGGTGGCCACTCTCGCCGGTGCGCCGCGTACGCCGGACGGGCGGCCCCCGCTTCCGCCGCCCCGTGGCGCCTGGCAACGCACGACGTGGTCGGCCCGTGCCGACGCGAGCGGCCCCACCGATCTGGACCTGCTGCTCCACGAGGCGCTAAACCTGGCCAGCTGGAACCGGGACGACGCCGACGCGTTGGCGCGGTCGGCCGCGTGGCTGCGGGTGGACACGCTGGCCGGGGACCGGGTCACGGTCTACGAGATCCGCGGTCCGGCGGAGTCCGCTGTCCCACGCGGGTCGGGCCGGCTGCGCTACTGGGTGGACGCGTCGGGCGTACTGCGCCGGCTCGAAGTACGGGCCCGGGCCGGCGGCTGGGGCCAGCTGGATCTCACGCCGGGTGCGCCGGTCCCCTTCGTCGGCCAGGTACGCCGGCAGTAGCGGCCGGCCCCGGCTCGGCGGACCCCCGCGGTCACGGCGTCCAGCCGGTGCGCCTGGCCCACTCGGCCATCCGCGGTACCAGGGCGTCGAAGAACGGGTTCTTGGCGTCGGCGTACTGCGCCCGGGTCGGCGTACCGCTCGCCAGCCGCCGGTTGAGCTCGGCGTACTCGGCGCGGGCCGACGCATCGGCCCGGAGGAAGTCGCGCATGAGCAGCGCGTACCGCCACCCCGGTGACCCGGCCGCGCGTACGTGCAGGTTGACCGAGCGGCCCGGATCCGCGGCGCCGTGCAGCCGCTTCGGCCACGGCGCCGCGCCGGGCTCGGCCCGCGGGTAGTCGGCCCACTCGCCGGGAGCTCGAGGCAGGCCGGCGGCGGCCAGCGCACCGGCGATCCGGTCCGCGGTGTCGAGATCGGGCACGCTCAGCTGGATGTCGATGGTGTCCTTGGCGGCGAGCCCTGGTACGGCGGTCGATCCGAGGTGGTCGACGCGCACCGCGGCCGGCCCGGCCGCCCGCGCGACCCGGGCCGCGATCCGCGCGTACTGGGCGGGCCACGTCGGGTCGTACGGCACCAGGTGGGCGTACGTGTCCCAGACCGGCGTACCACGGCGCAGGTTCCGCTCGTACGGCAGGAGCCGGTCTGTCCACAGTGTACTGATGCGCTCGCGCAGCTCGGCCAGCGAGCCGTCATTGGGCAGCACGACGTCGGCCGCGGCCGCCCGCTGCGCGTCGGTGGCCTGGGCGCGCATCCGGGCCCGGACGTCCGCCTCGGTCAGCTCGCGGGAACCGAGCAGCCGCGCCAACCGGACCGCCTCGCTCGCCGCCACCACGATCACCAGGTGGTACGACGCGGACAGCCCCGCCTCCACGAGCAGCGGTACGTCGTTCACCACGATCGCATCGGCTGCCGCGGCGCCGGCCAGCTCGGCGGCCCGCTGCCGTACCCGTGGATGGATGATCTGTTCCAGCCGGCGGCGCGCGGCGTCGTCGCCGAAGACCGCCCGCCCCAGGGCGGGCCGGTCGAGCGAGCCGTCCGGCCCGCGGACGCCCGACCCGAACTCCGCGACGACCGCGGCCAGGCCCTCGGTCCCGGGCGCGACGACCTCCCGGGCCAGCACGTCCGAGTCGATGACCACGCCGCCGAGCTCGCCGAGCCACGCGGTCGCAACGCTCTTGCCCGCCCCGATGCCGCCGGTGAGTCCGACCATGAGCATCTGGACAGTCAACCGCACCCGGGCGGGTCCCGCGCGTCCGGTAAGGACGGATGGGCCCGACCGGCTGGCGCCGGTCGGGC
>JAEHDK010000797.1 GCA_016880465.1 Micromonosporaceae bacterium | reverse complement strand
GTGGTGCTGGTCGACCAGGCACTCCGGCCGACCTGCCTGGCCGGCGAGATACTCGTCCGGTCGCCGTACGTGGCACTGCGCTACTGGCGGCGGCCGGAGCTGACGGCAGAGCGGTTCGTGACCTACCGGGGGGCTCGGGCCTACCGGACCGGCGACCTCGGCCAGCGGCTGCCGGACGGGCGGCTGGTGTACCTCGGTCGGGCCGATCGCCTGGTCAAGGTTCGCGGCTACCGGGTCGAGCTGGGCGAGGTGGAGGCACGGCTCGCGGCCGTGCCCACAGTCGCGCGGGCGGCCGTCGTCGCGCGGCGTGGCGCGACCGGCGATCAGGAGATCATCGGGTACGCCGTGCCGGCGCGCAACGCGGCGATCGACCCGGTCGCGGTCCGGGCGGCCCTCGCGGCGACGCTGCCCGAGTTCATGCTCCCGCGGTTCGTGGTCCCGGTGGACACGCTGCCGATCGGCCTCACCGGCAAGCTCGACGCCGGTGCGCTGCCGCCGCCGCCCGATGTGTCCACAGTGGACGTAATCGGCACCGACCCGGTGGAGCGGGCGATCGGCGTGGCGTGGGGCGAGGCGCTCGGGCTGCCGCGGGTCGACCGGCACACGAGCTTCGTCGCGCTCGGCGGCCACTCGCTCGCGATGGCGCTGGTCCAGCGACGGCTCGAGGCCGCTCTGGGACGGCGGATTCCACTCGCGGTGATGTTCGAGTTCCCCACCGTCGCCGGGCTGGCGGCGCACCTGCGCGCCGGACCGGCGGACACCGCCGGCTCGCCGGACGCCGCCGGACCTCCGGACGCCGCCGGACCGGCCGGCGCCTCGCCGACCGCCCGCGCGGTGGACCGGATGCGCCGCCGCCGGGAGGCCCGCCGGTGACCGGGCAGCTGGACGACCTCGTACCGATGCCCGGTGCCGGCCCGGACCGGTACGCCGACCAGGGGAGGGCGGCGCTGTTGGCCGACGGACCGGTGCTCGAGTTCCCCGACCGGTCGCTGCCCGACCTCGTCGCCGACCACGCCACCCGGCGGCCCGACGCGGTGGCCGTGCGGCAGTGGTCCGACACGCTGACCTACCGCGAGCTGGGTACGCTCGCGGGCGCTGTCGCGGACGCCCTGCGCAGCCGCGGCATTGGAACCGAGACCCGCGGCGCCCGGCCGGCCTGGTGGAGCTGCCGCTGTCACCGCAGCAGCGGCGGTGGTACCTGTGCACCGCGTACCCCGGTGGGTCATCGCCGGTGGTCTTCCTCGTGCACCGGCTGCGCGGCCCGCTGGTGGTGGACGAGTGGGTCCGGGCGGTGGGCGCGGTGGTGAACCGGCACGAGCCGCTGCGGACCCGGTTCGTACGCCGGGCCGGCGGCCCGGTCCAGGTCGTCGGCCCGGCCACGGGCATCGAGCTCGAGCTCATCGACCTGCGCGGGTTGCCCGAGGGCGCCCGGGAGGACCGCGCGCGAGCTGCTCATGCAGCGCCGGCAGACTCCGTTCGACCTGGAAGGTGGCGGCCCGTTGGTCGCCTCGGCGCTGCTGTCCCTGGCCGCCGACGACCACATCTGGACGCTGACGGTTCATCACATCCTGGCCGACGGTGCCTCGCTGTCCATCATCGGCCGCGAGCTGGGCGCCATCTATCCGGCGCTGCTGGCCGGCGCCGACCCCGGGCTGCCGGAGCCGCCGATCCAGTACGGCGACTTCGCGGTGTGGTACGACACGGCCGACCATCCGCAGCACGACGAGGACCTGCAGTACTGGCTCGACCGGCTGGCCGGCGTACCCCCGTTGGAGCTGCACACCGACCTGCCGCGGCCGGCCCGCAAGGCGGCACCGGCGGCGGAGGTCACGCACCTCGTCGACGCGGACCTGGCCGACCGCGTCGACGCGCTGACCCGTGCGCTGCGGTGCACGCGCTTCATGGTCCTGCTCGCCACGCTCCGGGGCTGCTGGGCGCCACAGTGGACAGTCCGACTTCTGCCTCGGGGTCCCCGTGGTCGCCCAACGCGAGTACTGCATGGCGGCGAGCATGATGGCGTTGCCGACGAGCAGGTACCAGGTCTGCTCCGGCGCCCGCAGCAGCTTGCCGATCAGGGCGAAGAACACCCACTGGGCGAGCACCCGCAGGTACCAGCCGCCGAGCCCAGCTCTGCCAGGCTCACCCGAATCGGGTGAGGTTACGCCGCCGTACGCCGGGCAATGTGGGACGAGAGCCGGGCACCGGCGATCGGGCCGTGGTACGGGGAGAGGGTGTGATGACAGATCCGATCGTCGACTTCTTCGAAGGGCTGAACCGCCGCAGGCCGCCGCCACCGCTGCCGGGCCGGATCCGCGGCCGGCTCCGGCTCGACCTCCGGCGGGGGGACCGCACCGACCACTGGCTGGTGACCATCACCGAGTACGCCCGGGCGACCACGGACCACGGGCCTGCCGACTGTGTCATCACCGCCGAGGCGCCGTTCTTCGAGCGCCTGATCAAGGGCCAGGAGAGCGCCATCGCCGCGGCACTGCGCAACAAGCTCGCCGTCGAGGGCGACCTCTCGTTGTTCATCCAGTTCAACCGCCTGCTGCCGGGACCGCCGGACGCACATGACCCGCGGACCTGGGCGCGGGACCGGAGGCACGACCGATGACCGAGCAACGGGTGAGCATCCTCGACGGGAACACGTTCGTGGTCAGCGACGAACGTGGCGATATCGACCCGTCGCCGACCTATCCGACCGGCCTGTTCGCGTTCGACACGAGGTTCCTGTCCCGCTGGGTGCTGACCGTCGACGGGACCCGGCTGCACCCGCTGTCAGTCGACGACCTGCAGTACTTCGAGTCGCGGTTCTTCCTGGTGCCCGGCGAGCCGACGCACTACGTGGACGCGAAGGTGTCGGTCATCCGGCAGCGCACCATCGGCGGCAGCTTCGACGAGTGGCTGACGGTGCTCAACCACAACCCGACCCCGGTCGAGGTCACGGTACGGATGGAGATCGGCAGCGACTTCGCCGACCTGTTCGAGATAAAGGACGTGCGGCGGAAGTCCGGTACCTCGACCGCCACGGTGGAGCCCGGGCGGCTGCGCCTGGCCTACGAGCGGGAGACGTTCCGGCGCGAGTCCATCGTCACCTCGACGACGCCGGCGGACATCGACCCGCACGGCATGACGTTCACGGTCCGGATCGACAGCCACGACAAGTGGGAGACCCACCTGCACGTGGAGACCGTGCTGGCGGGCGCGAACGGCCGGGACATCCGCATCAGCCTGCACCGGCCGGTGAGCCGCGGCCGGGCCCAGATGCGGGCGGAGCTGGACGACTGGCTCAGCCGCGCCCCCACGCTCACCTGCGACTGGGAGCCGCTGGCCGAGACGTACCAGCGCAGCCTCGTGGACCTGGCCGCACTGCGCTACTCGCCGCTGGCGGCCGTGACGCTGATGCCGACCGCCGGCCTGCCGTGGTTCATGACGATGTTCGGGCGGGACAGCATCATCACCTGCCTGCAGACGCTGCCGTTCACCCCCGAGCTCGCCGCGCCGACGCTGCTGACGCTGGCCAACAACCAGGGCGTCACCCTGGACGACTTCCGGGACCGGGAGCCGGGGAAGATCCTGCACGAGCTCCGGTACGGCGAGTCGGCCGCGTTCGAGGAGCTGCCGCACTCGCCCTACTTCGGTGCCGCGGACACCACCCCGCTGTTCCTGATCCTCCTCGACGAGTACGAGCGGTGGACGGGGGACACCCAGCTCGTCGTGAAGCTCGAGCCGGAGGCCAGGGCGGCGGTGGACTGGATCAACACGTATGCCGACCTGATGGGCACCGGATACATCTGGTACGAGCGGCGCAACCGGCTGACCGGGCTGGAGAACCAGTGCTGGAAGGACTCCTGGGACTCGATCTCGTACGCCGACGGTCGGTTGCCGAGCTTCCCGCGGGCCACGTGCGAGCTGCAGGGCTACGCGTACGACGCGAAGATGCGCGCCGCGCGGCTGGCCCGCGAGGTCTGGCAGGACCCCCGGTACGCCGACCGGCTCGAGCGCGAGGCGGCCGACCTCAAGATGCGTTTCAACCGGGACTTCTGGGTCGCCGACGGCGAGTACTACGCGCTCGCCCTGGACGCCGAGGGCCGGCAGGTGGACGCGCTCAGCTCGAACATCGGACACCTGCTGTGGAGCGGGATCGTCACCGAGTCCAGGGCGGCGAAGGTGGCGGAGCACCTGACCGGGCCGCGGCTGTTCTCCGGTTGGGGCGTCCGTACCCTCGCGGCCGGGACGGGCCGGTACAACCCGGTGGGCTACCACGTGGGCACCGTGTGGCCGTTCGACAACTCGATCATCGCGTGGGGGCTCCGCCGGTACGGCTTCCGCCGCGAGGCCGGCGAGATCGCCGAGGCGGTCATCGACGCGGCCCGGTACTTCCGGGGCCGGCTGCCGGAGGCGTTCGCCGGCTACGACCGGGCCCTGACGAAGTACCCCGTGCAGTACCCGACGGCGTGCTGCCCGCAGGCGTGGTCGACCGGTACGCCGATGCTGTTGATGCGCATCCTGCTGGGCTTGGAGCCGCACGAGGACCATCTCGTACTCGAGCCGGCGATGCCCGCGGCGATCGGCCGGATCGAGCTGCTCAACATCCCGGGGCGCTGGGGCCTGATCGACGTCTTCGGCCGCGGCCGGCTCGACATGGGCCAGCAGCAGCGCGTGCACTAGCAAGCTTCCGGCGCCGCGCAGCACAGCCCGACGGGCCGCGCGCCGCCCGCGCGGATCCGGTCAGCCGGGCGGTTCGCCGGCCGGCGCCAACGGGTCGTGGCCCAGCATCATCAGGCCGTGGCGCCAGGCGTCGTTGTGCTCGCGGTCCGCCGGCGGGTTCGCCAGGCGCGCCTCGATGAGCTCGATGACCAGCCGCATCACCGCCTCGTCCGCATCGGTGACGTCGGTGCGGCGCTTGCTCAACAGGCCGGCGACGTGGTGCCCCACGACCGGCAGGTCGATGCCGGGCTCCCGCTGGTAGTCGGCCAGCTCCTGGCTCGTACCCACGAAGTCGAGCAGTTCGCGGGAGGGCATGTTGACCGCCGCGTGGAACCTGTTCCACAGCTCCTCGGTCACTACGGTCCGCGCCACCAGATCACCTCCGCTTACCCATCCCTGTGGGTACCCGGTGCGCCGGGCGGCAACCCTCGACGCTTTCCATAAGCACGTGATAAAAATGCCCGGTGAGCCCAGTGACTTCGGATGCCGGTGTCGACGCCGCGCGGGTGACGGCCGCCTTCATTTGAATTGACGGCGCTACTGTTTGGAGTCTACTTGGACTGCCCGAACCTATTTCGAACAATGCTCAAGTCGAAAATCCATCGCGCCACCGTCACGCGCGCGGACCTGCACTACGTCGGCTCGCTGACCGTTGACGCCGAGCTGATGCACGCCGCCGACCTGCTGCCCGGCGAGCTGGTGCACGTGGTCGACGTCAACAACGGCGCCATGAGCGAGGCGGCGGCCCGCGGCCGCAAGCCTCGGGTGGTCCATGTCGACGGGGCCAACCGCATGGTCGAGCTCGGCAACGATCCGTCGGTGTGAGGTGGCGCACGGGGACCTGCTCGTCGTCGGTACCGGCTCGCTCGCCCGAGCCGTCTGCGACTCGTACGCGGTGTGCGCCGATGTACCCGGCAGTGTCACGGTCGTAGGCCGGGACCCGGCGGCCGCGCAGGAGCTTGCGCTGCTGGCCGCCGCCCGGACCGCGATCGCCGGCGGGCCGGTCGCCTGGCATGGCCGGCGGGCGGACCTCGGTGATGCCACCCAGCTCGCCGAGCTCATCGGCGGCACCGACCCGGACATCGTCGTGCAGTGCGCGTCACTGCAGTCGCCGTGGGAGAGCCGGACCGAGCCGTCGCCGTGGACGGCGCTCGTCGCCCGCGCCGGACTCGGCGTCACGCTACCGCTGCAGGCGCGGCTCGCCGCGGTGACCGCCACGGCGATCGGCCTGGCGGGCGGCCGGGCACGGTTCATCAACGCCTGCTTCCCGGACGGGGTCAACCCGGCGCTCGTGGCGGCCGGCGTACCGGTGTGGTGCGGGATCGGCAACGTCGCCACGCTGGCCGCCGGGCTGGCGGCGGCGCTTCGCGGCCAGCGGCGCGGTGTCCGGCCGGCCGCGCCCGGTGCCCGGTTGCGGGTCCTCGCGCACCATGTCCACCTGCACCCGCCCGACCGGGCCGAGGACGAGCTGTCGGCCTGGCTCGACGACGCCCCGGTCGCCGACGTGGGCCGGCTGCTCGCCGGTCACCGGAGAGCCGACCGGGAACGGCTGAACGCGGTGACCGGGTTCGCCGCGGCACGGCTGCTGGCGGACCTGCTCGCCGGCCGGGAGGTCGCCACCAGCCTGCCTGGTCCACTCGGGCTGCCCGGTGGGTACCCCGTACGCATCCGGGCCGGCGTGCTCGCGCTGGACCTGCCCACCGGACTCACCCGCGACCAGGCGGTGGCGGTCAACCGCCGGGCCGGCGAGCGCGACGGGATCCGGCTGGCCGACGGGTACCTGCGGTTCCCCGACAGCGCAGCGGCCGAGCTGGGCCGGTACGCACCGGACCTGGCGGCCGGCGTACCGCTCGACCGGCTGGCCGACGCGGCGGACCAGCTGGTGGAGCTGCGGTCCCAGCTGCGCAACGCCCGGGAGCCCGGGGCCGGTCAGAGCGCATGACCGACGACGACGCGATCGCGGTGGTGGGCCTCGCCTGCCGGGTACCGGGGGCCGAGGGTGCCGCGGCCTTCTGGCGCAACCTGCTCGACGAGGTCGACTCGGTACGCCGGTGGACGGCCGACGAGCTGCGGGCGGCCGGCGTGTCCGAGCGGCTGCTGGCCGACCCGCGGTACGTGCCGGCGGGCGGGTACCTCGACGGCGTCGCCGACTTCGACGCGGAGTTCTTCGGCTACCCGCCGGGCGAGGCGGCGCTCATCGACCCGCAGCAGCGGCTGTTCCTGGAGGTGGCCTGGGCGGCCATGGAGGACGCCGGGTACCCGCCGGCGGCGGACCTCGCGGTCGGCGTGTTCGCCGGCGCATCGGTCAACCGGTACTTCCTGACCCAGCTGTACGGCAACCCCGCCGCTGGTGAGCCGGCGGCACCGGGCGACTGGGAGGAGCTGATGGCACCCGGGCACGCGGCGGACTACCTGCCGTTGCGGGTGTCGTACAAGCTCGGGCTCACCGGGCCCAGCGTCGCGGTGCAGGCGGCCTGCGCCAGCTCCCTCGTCGCGGTCTGTATCGCCGCGCAGAGCCTGCTCGACTACCGGTGCGACCTGGCCATCGCGGGCGGCGCGTCGGTGACCGCGGCGGAACCGGCCGGGTACCTCGCCCGGGACGGCGGCCTGCACGCGCCGGACGGCGTACTGCGCGCGTTCGACGCGGCCGCAACGGGCACGGTGTACGGCAGCGGCGCAGCGGCCGTGGTGCTCAAGCGGTGGGCCGACGTGGCGGACGACCAGGTGTACGCGGTGCTGCGCGGCTGGGCCGTGACGAACGACGGCGCCGCGAAGGCGGGGTTCGCCGCGCCGGGGGTGAGCGGACTCGCGGCCGCGGTCGTCGAGGCGCTCGCCAGCGCCGACCTGCGCCCGGCCGACGTCGGCTACGTCGAGGCCCACGGCAGCGGTACCCCGGTCGGCGACGCGATCGAGGTACGGGCCCTCGCGCAGGCCTTCCGCGGTACCGCGACGGGGGAATGCGCACTCGGCTCGGTGAAGAGCAACGTCGGCAACCTCGACGCGGCCGCGGGCGTGGTCGGGCTGATCAAGACGGTGCTCGCGGTACGGAGCGGGCTGATCCCGGCGACGCTGCACGTCGAGCAGCCGCACCCGGATCTCGACCTGGCCGGCGGGCCGTTCCGGATCGCCGCGACGACCCTCGGGTGGCCGGCCGGCACGGGGCCACGCCGGGCCGGGGTGAACGCGGTCGGGCTCGGGGGCACCAACGCACACGTGGTCGTCGAGGAGCCGCCGCACCGGGGCGGCGCCGCTGGTCAGCGACCCCCGGCCCCGCCGGGTTACCACGTGCTGCCGCTGTCCGCCCGGACCCCGCAGGCGCTGCGCGACGCGGCCGCACGGCTCGCCGTACACCTGCGGGACACGCCAGGCCTGGACCTCGCCGACGTCGCGTACACGCTCGCGGTCGGCCGCCGGGC
>JAEHDK010000796.1 GCA_016880465.1 Micromonosporaceae bacterium | reverse complement strand
TCGAGGACCGGGCTGGCCATGTCCACCCCGACCCGGATCGCGGCGAGCCGCTGCACGGTCGGGGCGCCGGCGCGGACCCAGCCGATCCGCAGCCCACCCCAGTACGGCTTGCTCATGCCGCCGATCGACACCACCCGGGAGCGCCGGTCGTGCACCGCCACCGGCTCGGGCATGGGTTCACCGGTCAGCGATAGGTCCACAAAGGACTCATCGACGACGAGATCGGTACCGGTGGCATGGGCCGCCGCGACGAGCTCGGCGCGTAGCGCGCTCGGCATCAGCGCGCCGGTGGGGTTCTGGAACTCCGGGATCAGGTACGCCATCCGCGGCCGGCTGGCCCGCACGGTCGCCAGCAGCAGCTCGTGGTCCCAGCCCGCCTCCGGGATGCCGTAGGTCGACAGCCGGGCGCGCCGCGCGGCCAGCCCGGACAGCGCGCTCGGGTACGTCGGCGACTCCACGAGTACCGGCTGGCCGGGCGCGACGAGCAGCCGGGTCACCAGGTCGAGGGCGTGCTGTACGCCGCTGGTCACCATGATCTGCTCGGCGCTGGTGGGCAGGCCGCGGGCGGCGTACCCCTCGGCCACCGCCGCGCGCAGCTCCGCCAGGCCCACCGGGTGGTACCCGGCGTCGCCCAGGTAGTTCGGCAACTCCTCGGCGGCCGCCCGGGCCGCCTCGGCAAGCTGCGGCGGGGCGGTCGGCGCCGCCCGACTCAGATCGATCACGTCCACGTCGTCCGCCGGCGCCCACAGCCCGGACGCCGCCACCCGGTGGCCGGCCGGCAGCGTCGTCCAGCTGCCCGCGCCCCGCCGGCTCGTCAGGTGGCCCGAGTCGCGCAGCTCGCGGTAGGCCGCCGAGACCGTCGTACGGCTGATCCGCAGCGCCTCGGCCAGCTCCCGCTCTGCCGGCAGCCGCACGCCGAGGGACAGCCGGCCGTCGACCAGGAGGGCGCGCACCGCCCCGGCCAGTGCCGCGTAGTCCGGGTTGCGCCGGCGGCCCGGCAGCCCATGCCAATGTCCGAGGAGCCGGGCAAGCTGTGGTCCACGCAGGATGCCAGTCACGCCAGTACCCCCAAATTGGCTCTTGTGGGTGGGGTGTTTGGTCCTCAGAGTGGCATGCATGACGCCGGCCGGCAACACGATGCAGATGCCACTTCGCGAGCGGCTCGGGCGCCGGTTGACCCAGCTCGCGGTCGGCCTCACCGCGTACGGGGTGAGCATCGCCCTGCTCGTCGAGGCACACCTCGGCCTCGACCCGTGGGACGTCTTCCACCAGGGCATCGCCCGGCGCACCGGCATCTCGATCGGACTCGTCTCGGTCGCCGTGAGCGCGTTCGTGCTGCTGCTGTGGATCCCGCTGCGGCAGCGGCCGGGGATCGGTACGGTGTGCAACGCGCTGCTGGTCGGGCTCGTCCTCGACGGTGCGCTGTGGCTACTGCCGACGCCGCAGACCTGGGCGCTGCGCGGCGCGTTCCTGGTCGGTGGCGTCGTGCTCAACGGCCTGGCGACCGGCCTCTACATCGGCGCCCGGTTGGGACCGGGTCCGCGCGACGGGCTGATGACCGGCTCGGTGGCCCGGTCGGGCCGGTCCATCCGGCTCGTCCGGACCGTCATCGAGCTGACCGCGCTCGCGATCGGTGTCCTGCTCGGCGGCACCGTCGGGGTCGGCACGGTGCTCTACGCGGTCAGCATCGGGCCACTCGCCCATGTCCTCATCCCGCTGTGCACGGTGCGTCGCGCGCCCGCGGAGACCTAGACCAGCCCGCCCCGCACCGCATAGAGAGCGGCCTGCGTACGGTGCTGCACGCCAAGCTTCGCCAGGATGGCGCTGACGTGCGTCTTCACGGTCTTCTCGGCCAGCCCGAGGGCGCGCGCGATCTCCCGGTTGGACCGGCCGCGGCCGATCTGCGTGAGCACCTCGCGCTCGCGCGGGGTCAGCCGGGGGCCGCCCGCCGGCGACGCGCCGCTGGCCAGTAGCCGCACCACGTCCGGGTGCAGCAGGCGGTGTCCCAGGTGGACGGCCCGGATCGCGGCCGCCAGCGCGGGTGGGTCGATGTCCTTGTAGACGTAGCCGGCCGCCCCGGCGCGTACCGCCGGCAGCACCGCATCGGGCTCGGTGAAGCTGGTCACGACCAGTACCCGCGCGGGGTTACCGAGCACCGCGAGCTCCCTCAGCGCGGCGACGCCGTCGCTGCCGGGCATCCGCAGATCGAGCAGGATCACGTCCGGGTGCCGGGCCTCGGCCTCGGCCACGCAGCCGGCGCCGGCCGCGGCCTCGCCGACGACCTCCAGGTCGTCCTGCACGTCGAGGAACGAACGCAGCCCGTCACGGACGACCCGGTGGTCGTCGACGATCAGGATCCGGATCGGGTCACCCAACGGGGACCTCCAGGCGTACCGTCGTGCCGCCGCCGGGCCGGCTCTTCAGCGCGAGCCGGCCGCCCGCCGTCCGGGCACGCTCGCGCATCGAGGCGAGCCCGAGCCGGCGTGCGCTGGCTGACCCGGGCTCACCGGCCGCGGGGAAACCCCGGCCGTCGTCGCACACCTCCAGCACCAGCGCACCGCCGCGGGTCGCCAGCCGGACCTGCACCGTACGCGGAGCCGCGTGCCGCAGCGCGTTGTGCAGCGCTTCCTGCGCGACGCGGTAGACCGCCTCCTCGCGGCCCGCGGTGAGCCGGGGCACCGCCGCGCCGGTGAACGTGACGCGGGCGCCGTGTACCCGGTTGAGCAGCTCCACCTGCTTGCGCAGGGCCACGTCCAACCCGTCGCCGGCGAGGTCGGCCGGGCGCAGCCCGACGACGATCGTCCGTAGCTCGTCGGCCACCTCGGCGGCGAGCGTACGCAAGGTGGCCAGGTGCGCGCCCGCCTTGGCCTGGTCGCGCTCGACAAGGGCGGCGGCCGCGTCCGCCGTGAGGCGCAGGCTGAACAGCTTCTGGGAGACCGCGTCGTGCAGCTCCCGCGCGATCCGGTTGCGTTCCGCCACGATGGACAGCTCGCGGCTGTGCTCGTAGAGCCGGGCATTCACCAACGCGATCGCGGCGTGTGCGGCGAGGATGCGCAGCAGGTCCTCGTCCTCGGCGGTGAAGCCGCCCGGCACCTGCTTGTTGGCCAGGTACAGCGCACCCAGGATGTCCGTACCGTCCACAATGGGCATACCGAGGAAGTCGCGCAGCTCGGGGTGGTGCGCGGGCCAGTAAGCGAACCGCTGGTGCCGGCGGATGTCGGGCAACCGTACCGGGGTCGGGTCGCGCAGCAGCACGGCCAGCAGGCCGTGCTGGCGGGGCAGCGGTCCGATGCGGCGCGACTGCTCGTCGCTGATGCCGTCGACCAGGAACTCGGCGAACGAGCCGGCGTCGTCGGGCACACCCAGCGCGGCGTACCGGGCGCCGAGCAGCCGCCGCGCGGCGGCCACGATGGTCTGGAGCACCTCGCGGACCGACAGGTGCGCGGTGACGGCGAGCACCGCCGCGCTGACCTCGCGCAGCTCCCGCCGCCCGGAGTCACCGGCCAGAGCCATACCGGCACGGTACCTCCGCCGGCCGGGTCCACGATCGGGCGCGGGACCCGCGACCAAAGACCTAGCGGCGCCGGGGCCGTGGCCCGATGGCGGCGCGCGCTGCGCTGCCTAGCGTCGCAGCCATGGCAGTAGCGATCATCACCGGCGCGTCCCGCGGACTCGGGTACGCACTCGCCACCGGCCTGGCCGACGCCGGCTGGCAGCTCGTCGTGGACGGTCGGGACGCCGGGGCGCTCGCCGGCGCCGCGACCGGGCTGGCC
>JAEHDK010000795.1 GCA_016880465.1 Micromonosporaceae bacterium | reverse complement strand
GCCGAGATCGGCACCAAGGTGTGGGCCACCCGTGCCGAGGCGCGCAAGGCCGTGTTCGCCTACCTTACCTACTACAACCGCAACCGTCTACATTCGACACTCAAGCGCCGAACTCCGTACGAGGCGCACGTCTGCTATCGTCAACCCATCGCCCTCGCGGCATGAAACCCCGGTGTCCGGTCCTGGGGTGGAACTTCAGTAGTACGAGCCGGCCAACGTGACGCCTGGCAAGATCGATCACGCCACCCGACAGCGTGTGGGCAAGCGGGCGTCCATGCCTGAATCCCCGAGCCGATCGGTCGCTCAACAGGCGCACCGCACCGGACCGCACTAGATTGCCGGTCATGGGGCCGCTGAAGGTCAACAACCGGCGACGCGTGGACGGCAGCGTCGTTCTCGAGCTGAGCGGGGAGCTGGACTACGCCACCGTCGGCCAGCTCGAGGCAGCGGTCCGGGACGCGTCGATCGGCGCGCTGGTCCCCAGCATCATCATCGACTGCGCCCGGCTGACGTTCGTTGACAGCACCGGAGTCGGAACACTGGTCGCGGTTCACCGAAGGGCACGCGACATCGGTGTTGCCTTGGTCTTGATCAACCCCAGCCCGTTCCTGCGTGATCTCCTGGCGATCACCGGTCAAGCCGGGCTGCTTGGCCGCGGGCGCTGATCGCTCAGCCGGCATGGAAACCGCGACGGTCACCGGCACCGTCCCCTCTACCTGGGCCTGCTCGCGACCGGATTGATCGTGCTGAATTAGATCTGTCTTACGATGTACGCCGACGGGCGAGCTTCGGCCCTCGCACCCGGTGGTTCTGCGTTTCGCACGGTGGGACAGGTGGACGGTGAGTTGGTTCAAGACGAGCTGTCCGGTCGGGCCTGAGGACCGGGCCCTGATCAACGAGACGTTGCCTCGCTTCGGCGTCGAGCTCTATCACGTCCGGTCGTACCGCAACCGTGGTGCTGCCCACGGACGACTACTTCCCCGGTACGTACACCGCGAGTGACGATGACATCCGCGCTGTGATCGATCGGCTCTGTGGCTTTGTGGGTATCCACCCCGGCCGGGTAACGCTCGGCTGTCTGCACGACTACGCCGCGGACGCGGCGGTCGCCGAGGCGCCCGGCCAACGTCGAGCAACGTGCCGACCTACTCACCGTCTACCTTGGACTGGGCATCTTCACGCCAACGCCGCGCTCGAACTGTTCAAAGACGGCGTGGGCAGGAGAGCCAGTTTCCATGCCTACCGAATCGGCAGCCTCACCGAGGAGATGTACGGGTACGCACCGGCACGCTATGCGTGGATCCGGGGCGAACCCGATCCGCCGTGGGTTCGCCACCTCGACACGAATCCCCGCACGTACCTCAGACAGGCGCTGCGGTACCTGCGACACAAGGAGAACGAGCCGCACAGTTCGGCAAACTGCCGACGTACAGTGCTGTGGTGACTCGACCGGGCAAGTCTTCCCGCGGTCAGTCCCTGGCTGACCTGTTCGCCGCCGACACGGGTGCAGCCGTGCTCCGGGTCCTCCAGGAGGCGGCTGCCTCGTTGACCGCCGGCGAGGTCAAGGCCGCGCTCCAGGCAGGCGGCGTGGCGCGGATCGAGGCGGACAAGGCCTGGCCGCTGGTCCAGAGGAGCATAAGAGACCACGAGCACGTGGTGGTCGAGCCGGGGCACCGGTACCGCTGGACGCCGCCGGTCCCGGCAGTCTCGCCGGCGGAGGCGCTGGAACTCATTGTCGCGGGCAGGTTGGCTGCCGCGAAGAAGGCGGAGCTCGCCGGCATCGTGCGCGACGCCCTGGTGGGCGTCCCGCCCGGCCCTGAGATGGCCGCCCGGCAGCGACAGGCCGAACTCGACGAGGTACGGGCGCTCGCCGAGTTGGCTATCGAGGTCGAGGAGCTCAGCGCCAACCAAGCCTCGGCCCGTGCGATGATCCACCGGGTACGAGCGCGAGTGAAGCTCGCGCACCTGGAGCCGATCGGGCGCGCGGGGGAGGAGACGACGTTCGACCGGAAGCGGCATAAGCCAATCGGCCCGCCAATTCGGGACGGGGCGCCCGTCATTGTCGTCCGACCCGGTTATGTCTGGAAAGCGTCCACTGAGGATGTACTCATCGCCAAGGCTGTTGTCCAGGATAGGAGTTGAGGTGCGCGGCAAGAACAGGTCAGCGGTCGGACTCGACTTCGGCACCTCCACCACCCTTGTCGCCTCACCCAACGGCGTCGTGCCGATCGGCGCAGCGCTGCCGTGGATGCCGTCCCTGGTGGGCTACCGCGACGACGGCACCATCGTCGTGGGCGACGATGCCGTCGATGCCCCCGCGGAGCAGCTGGTCCGCTCCATCAAGCGGTTCATCACCGACCAGCGTGACTTCGTCCGGGTGGACATGCCGGCCGGGATACGCGACCTGCGGGCCGACGACCTGATGGTCGAGGTGCTGCGGGAGGCCGCACGTCGCGGTGCGGCCAACGGGCAGGACCTGACTGGTAAAGGCAGCGTACGGATCGGCTGTCCGGCGATGTGGGATGGCCGCCAGCGTCGCCGCCTGGTCGAGGTGGCGCGGCGCGCCGGCCTGCCGGTGACGCTGGCAAACCTCGTCGACGAGCCGGTGGCGGCCGGGATCGCCTGGCTGTCGGCTCGCCAGCCGGACGCCGTCGGGCCCTTGCGCGTCGTGGTGTTCGACATGGGTGGCGGCACGCTCGACATCGCGGTGCTCGATGTACGCGGCGTCAACCACCACTATGTCGCTGTCCTCGCCGCCCTTGGCGCCGCCGAGGCGGGCGACGCCCTCGACGACGCGATCGCGGAGGACCTCGACTATGCGCTCGGGGCGGCCGGCATCGATGTCGCCTCGCTTCCCCGTTCTGATCTGGCGCGCGAGTCGTTGCGCGATGCCGCCCGCAAGGCAAAGATCGGGCTGACCACCGAACTGGAGGACGTCGTCGTACTGCCTCCGCACCTGTTCGGCCGGAACGAGACCTGGTACACGCGGGATCAACTCAACGCGGTCTTCGAGCCGCAGATGGACCGTGCGGAACAGTACGTCGCGGCGGCGCTGCGGGCAGCGCGGCTGACAGAGCTGCAGTCCGGCACGGCCTATGACGTCATCCGTACGCCGATCGACCAGCTCGTGGAGGGCGTCGACGTCGTCGTCCTCTCCGGCGGCATGAGCCGGATCCCCTACGTGGCGGAGCGGATGAGGGCGCTCTTCCCCACCACCACCACGGTCGAGCTGGCCTCGGCCTCGCCTGAGGACGCGGTCGCTGTCGGCTTGGGCAGGGCGGCCCAGTACGGCCGGGTGAACATGTACCGGCCGGCCTTCGACGTGCTCGTCGAATGGGACCGCCGGCGGGAGTCTCGGACCGTGTACGAGGCGTACACGCCGCTCATCGAGCCGCGGCAGATCGCCGGAGGCGGCAGCGATCTGCGCTTTGTCCGCACCGGGCTCGACCTCTCGCTGCCGCACGCCGGGAAGGGCCGGGTGCGGGTCGTGTCCCACTCCGGCGAGCGGGTCCGCGCGACCATCGGCGGCCGCAGCCTCGATGGCTTCCCGGTGGTGTTCAGCGAGCAGAAGTTCGAGTTCTCCATCTATCCCCATGGACGTATCCGCATGACGGATGGCGCGGGCACCTATGACGGGCAGGTCGAGGACTGGTACACCATGCATGGCATCGACCACAGTGAGTAGATGACGAGGCCGCGGCAGGCGTGGCCGTCGACCGTCCACGCGCTCAAGGCGGTTGGCCTCTCGACGCTCATCGAACTGACCGCCGCGCTCGGCATCGCGGCAGTGTGGGTGATCGGGCTCACCGTCGCGTGACGGCCGGCGCGCGGCGCGGGGGTTCGGCCGGTCCGGAACCTCACCGGGTACGGTTGCGCGATCGCGCGCAACGGCTCGCTCACGGTAGGTAGAACGTCAGCAGATCCGCGTCGACGGGCGGGAAGAGCGTCTCCATGAGTTCGTGGTTCGGCCCGGGGTAGGCGTCCGGGTGCACCAGGGTGAGCCCGGCGATCCCATGCGGACCGAACAGCAGCGCGCCGATGAGGTCGGGCGCGACGCCGGCGCCCCCGGCCGCGCCCGGGGCCTGGAGCACCCCGCCCGCGGTCATCGGGCCGGCGTCGCCCTCGGCGTACCGGAACCGGACGTGCGAGCGGAAGAACGAGATGATGACCTCGCCGCTCGCGCCGGCGAGATCCGACGCGCGCAACCGCGCGGACAGGACCGGCCGGAGGTGGTCCAGCAGCGCCACCGGATCGGGTACCCGGATGTAGTACTGCTCGGCCCGCGCGGGCGGCGGCCCGAGGTAGGGGTCGAGCGCCCGGCCGGCCACCGTGCCGGGTCGGTCGACGACCAGGGCGCCGCGTTCGCCAGCAAGATCGGTCGCGTGGTGCAGCAGGGCGTACGCGGCGGGCGGGTCGGTCGCGGCGATCTCACCGAGGACCACGCCCTCGGCCGGCGGCGTGGTACGGCCGGTCGCGACCGGTACGCCGGCCCTCTCGACCAGCCACTGGGTCGTCCCGCCGCGCGCGACGAGCCAGCGCCAGCAGGCCGCGCTGTGCGGCATGTGCAGCATCGCACCGGCCTGCTCCCGGTCGTTGAGCGCGGCCATCGCCGGGATGTCGGCGGCCTGCGCGGTGCGGATCTCGTGCGGCCCGGTGCCGGCCGGCGGCCTCCCGGCGACCGGCCGGGCCCGCCGGATCGGGATCGCGTACGAGTACCCGAACTGCCGGTAGAAGTACGGGATGCCGAGCATCACCTGGGCGAGGTGGCCGAGCGTGGCGGACCGGTCGTGTGCCCAGGTCATCAGCCCACGGACCAACCCGCGGCCCTCGTACCCGCGGTCGGTCGCGACCAGCTCGACCTGACCGGCCGGGATCGGCAGCCCGCTTAGCACCAGCGTCTCGTCGAGCAGTGTCACGGTCGAGACGACCCGGTCCCCGTCCACGACGACCGCACAGCTCGACCAGCCGGCCTCCGGGTCGGCCATGACGAGCGCGTGGTCGATCGCGTCGGCCGCGGTGCCCCGAGCGGTGAGCAGCGCGCCGATCTGGTCGAGGTCGGCCGGTCCGGCCGTACGCAAGACGAGCCCGTCGCGCAGCCGCCGCGCGACCGGCCCGGCCGTAGTCCTCATCGGGACAGTCTCCCCAGTCGCCGGCGCAGCCCGCGACCCCGTACCACCGCGGCTACCCGGGCTTATGGCAGACCGCTTCGACGTTGTTGCCGTCCGGGTCGCGGACGAACGCGGCGAAGTACGTCGCGTGGTACTCGGGCCACAGCCGCGGCTCGTGCAGCACCTCGGCGCCCTTGGCCACGGCGGCGTCGAAGAACGCCTGGACCGCGGCCCGGTCGGGCGCCTCGAACGCGATGTGCACCTCGCGCGCCTCGCCGGGCGTGGTGATCGGGCCGATCCAGAACTCGGGGGCCGGCGCGCCGTACGCGATCACCGTACCGAAGTCCATCGCCCGGGTACCGCCGAGCGGCGCAAGGACGGCGTCGTAGAAGGCGGCGCTCGTCGGGGCATCCGTGACCTGAATCGACAGGTGGTTAATCACAGGACCCAGCGTGCCAGACCGGGTGCCGCCACGGAGCGCGGCCATCGAACATGAAAGCGATTCCCGGACCAGAACTGTCGTCGTCGATGCCGCTGGCTACCGGCATGCCGTCGGCGTACCCCATGGGCAGCAGCGGCGGCCTGCCGGTCGATCGCCACCCCCCGCTCGAAAGCCTTCCGGCGCGCACCGGTGTCGCGGGCCGGCGGCCATTGAGTGTGGAAGCGCTCCCATGCAACAATAGTAACCACTGCGCAGGGGGTCATCGCATCGTCGGCTGCCAATCCAGATTCAGGCACACTCGCGTCGACGCCAGGGATGTCGGGATTCATCCGGATGGCGTCGATGGTCGATCCACGCTGCCCGTACGGGCGCCACACCCGTACCGGGCCTGCGCTGAGGCCCGGCCCGGCCAAAGGAGGTCAGTGGCATGAACGTACCCAGAAAATGGTCCGGACGGCGCAGGATGGTGGCGCTGGCCGGAACCGGAGCGCTGGTCGCGGCATCGCTTGCGATTCCGGCGACCGCGGCACACGCCGCCGTCGCGTGCGGCGTCACGTACTCGGCCAATACCTGGACGGAGAGCCCGGGCATCGGCGGGTTCACGGCCAACCTGACCATCAACAATCTCGGTGACCCGGTGAGCGACTGGACGCTGCGGTTCTCGTTCCCGACCACCACGCAGAGCCTGACCCCGCCCGGCTGGTCGGCGAACTGGTCGCAGTCCGGGCAGCAGCTGACCGCCACGCCGCTGGACTGGAACCGCACCCTGGCCACCGGCGGCTCGACGACCATCGGCTTCAACGGTCGATGGACCGGCACGAACCCGAACCCGACCTCGTTCACGCTCAACAACATCGCCTGCACCGGCGGCGGTGGCGGCGGCAACCAGGCCCCGGCGGTGAGCCTGACGAGTCCGACCAGCGGGCAGACGTTCGCGGCCGGGGCGGCCGTACCGCTCGCCGCGAACGCCAGCGACCCGGACGGCACGATCAACCGGGTCGAGTTCCTGGTCGACGGCGCGCTCGTGAACACCGACACCAGCTCGCCGTACAGCTTCTCGGCGACCGGGATCGCGGCCGGCAACCACACCGCGGCGGCCCATGCGGCGGACAACGGCAACCCGGCCGCCAGCACCACCTCGGCCGCCGTACCGTTCACGGTCGGCGGGGGCGGTACGCCCGCCATCGTCGCGACGCCGGCCCCGGTCAGCCTCGTCGAGGGCGGCTCGGTCTCGGTCAACCTCAGGCTCAGCTCGGCGCCGGCGGGCGACGTACCGGTCACCCTGACCAAGACCGGCGACGCCGACATCACCGTCACACCCGCGTCCATCACGTTGACGCCGGCCAACTTCGCCAGCGGCCTCAACGTCACCGTCGCGGCCGCCGAGGACGCCGACCAGACCACCGACACCGCCAGCATCGCGGCGGCCGGCACCGGAGTCACCGGTACGACGGTGAGCGTGACGGCCACCGACAACGACGGCGGTGGCGGCGGCGGCCACGTGGACAACCCGTTCGTCGGTGCGACCGGGTACGCCAGCGCCGACTACGCGAACAAGCTGGAGGGCTCGGCGGTGCTCGCCGGCGGCACCACGGCCACGAAGATCCGCTCGCTGAAGACCGTGCCGACCGCGGTGTGGCTGGACCGGATCGCGGCCATCGCGGGCACCTCGACCTCGATGGGGCTGCGGGCACACCTCAACGCTGCGGTCGCCCAGAGGCAGGGGAACACGCCGATCACCGCCACGTTCGTGGTGTACGACCTGCCGAACCGGGACTGCGCGGCCCTCGCCTCGAGCGGCGAGCTGCTCATCGCGCAGAACGGCCTCAACCGCTACCGGACCGAGTACATCGACCCGATCGCCGCGATCGTCGCCGATCCGGCCTACGCCGGCGTACGGATCGTGCTGATCGTCGAGCCCGACTCGATCCCCAACCTCGTCACGAACCTGAGTACCCCGGCGTGTGCCGAGGCGAACTCCACCAATGTGTACGTGGACGGAGTCCGGTACGCGATCAGCAGGCTGACCGTGCCCGACAACGTGTACCTGTACCTCGACATCGCGCACTCCGGCTGGCTCGGCTGGCCGAACAACCTGGACGGCGCGATCAGCCGGTACCAGCAGCTGATCAGCTCGCCCGGCCCGGGTCGGGCCAGCATCGACGGGTTCATCAGCAACACCGCCAACTACACCCCGGTGGAGGAGCCGTTCCTGCCGAACCCGGACCTCGTCGTGGGCGGCGACCGGATCCTCAACACCACGTTCTACGAGTTCAACCCCAACTTCGACGAGCGTGACTTCGTCACCGTACTGCGCAACCGGTTCGTGAGCGGCGGCGCGCCGAGCACGCTCGGCATGCTGATCGACACGAGCCGCAACGGGTGGGGCGGCGCGAACCGGCCGACCGCGGTCAGTACGTCGACCGACCGCAACACGTACGTGAACCAGAGCAAGATCGATCGCCGGCCACACCGCGGTGGCTGGTGCAACCAGAACGGGGCCGGCATCGGCCTCCGGCCGACCGCCGCGCCATTCGCGGGCGTCGACGCGTACGTCTGGGTCAAGCCGCCCGGCGAGTCCGACGGCGTGAGCACGGCGGGCGTGGTCGACCCGGACGACCCGGCGAAGAAGTTCGACCCGATGTGCGACCCGAACGCGCAGAACCGGTACAACAGCGCGTTCCCCACCAACGCCCTGCCGAACGCACCCCACGCCGGGCGGTGGTTCCACGACCAGCTCGTCCAGCTGGTGACCAACGCATTCCCGGCTCTCTGACCGGGCACGCCGGAGGCGGCGGGCCGGCCCGCCGCCTCCGGTAACGGCCGGCGGGCACGCAGACCGCGGCGTAGGTTCACCGTGTGATCGACGTGCTGGTGGTGGGGGCGGGACCGACCGGGCTGGCGCTCGCGGCTCAGCTGGCCGCGTTCGGCACCTCGTTCCGCATCATCGACCGCGCCCTCGATCGGGTAGCCGAGTCGCGCGCGCTGGCCATCCAGCCGCGGACCCTGGAGGCGCTGGCCGGCTTCGGGGTGAGCGACGAACTGGTGGCGCACGGCAATACCGGCGTACGGGTGCAACTGCACCTGCCGCACCGGACCGTGACCGCACCGCTGTTCGACGCCGGGCTCGGTGACACGCCGTACCCGTTCCTGCTGTTCGTCTCCCAGGCCGAGACCGAGCGCATCCTCGGCGAGCACCTGGCCGGGCGCGGCGTCACCATCGAGCGCGGCGTCGAGCTGCGCGGCGGCACCCTCGTACATCTCGACGGCCGCCACGAGCCGGTGGACGCCCGGTTCGTCGTCGGCTGCGACGGCGCACACAGCGAGGTGCGGCGCGCGGCCGGGATACCGTTCGCCGGGTACCGGTACCCGCCGACGTTCGTGCTGGCCGACCTGGAGGTCGACGGGATCGAGCCGGGTTGCGCACATGTGTTCATGTCCGGGCCCGGGATGTTGCTGTTCTTGCCGCTCGGTACGCCGGCCAGCTGGCGCGTGCTCGCCATGCGGCCGGGCGACCGCGCCGCTCCGGCGGACGGGCCGGTCGCGCTCGCCGACGTACAGCACCTCGTCGACGAGTACGCGTCGCGCCGGATACGGCTGCGCGATCCGGTGTGGCTGTCGACCTTCCGGCTGCACAACCGCGGTGCCGTGCGGTACCGCGCCGGCACCGCGTTCCTGGCCGGCGACGCGGCCCACATCCACAGTCCGGTGGGCGCCCAGGGCATGAACACCGGCATCCAGGACGCGCTCAACCTCGGCTGGAAGCTGGCGCTGGTCTGCGCCGGGATCGGCGACCCGGCGCTGCTCGACACGTACGAGCCCGAGCGCATCCCGGTCGGGCGGGCCGTGCTGCGGTTCACCGACCAGGTGTTCGAGATCGGCACGTCGAGCCGGCCGCTCGCGCGGTTCGTCCGGACCCGGCTCGCGCCGCGCTTCGCGCCGCTGGCACTGCGGATGCGGCTCGGCCGGGGCGCGGCGTTCCGCACGATCGCCGAGCTGACCATCAACTATCGACGCAGCCCGCTGTCGGCGAACGGTCCGGGTGCGTCGCGCGGTGGACCGCGCGCGGGCGACCGGGTGCCGCCCGCGGTGGACGCGACGGCGGTGCCGTTCGGGGTGCCGGGCTTCCGGCTGGTGCAGTCACCGCGCGGCGTGCTGCTGGTACGCCCGGATGGCTATGTGGGTTACCGCGGCGACCCGAGCGGCCTGCGGTCCTATGTGGATCGTTGGCTGCCCGGCGCGTGACCCGGCCCGGGTCCAGGGTGCCGGCTCATCCGCTGCTCCGCCTCCTCGGCTCGTACGTCGAGACCTTGGCCAGCTCCTCGAACAGCTCCCGCTCCCGCCGGCTCAGGGTGTCCGGCACCATGATCCGTACCTCGGCGTACAGGTCGCCTGGCCGGCCGCGCGGGTTCGGCATGCCCTGCCCGGGTAGCCGCAGCCGCCGGCCGCTCGACGACCGCGCCGGCACCGTCACGGTCACCGGGCCGCCCGGGGCGGGTACCGGGACCGACCCGCCGAGCGCTGCCTCCCACGGGCTCACCGGCAGGTCGACGTCGATGTCGCGGCCACGCACCCGGTACCGCGGATCCGGGGTGAGCCGGACGACCAGGTAGAGGTCGCCGGCCGGGGCGTCCCCGCGGGCCCGACCGCCCTGCCCGGCCAGCCTGATCCGTTGCCCGTCGACCACTCCGGGCGGGATCGTCACCTGGTAGCCGCGGCCGTCCACGGTGATCCGCCGCCGGCCGCCGTGGTACGCCTCCGGCACGCTGAGCTCCAGCTCCGCCTCCTGGTCGGCGCCGGCGATACCGGCACCGGCCCCGGCGAACGGGCCGGCCGCGCCCGCGCCGAACAAGCCGCCGAGCAGGTCCTCGAGGTCGATACCCCGGCCGGCGAAGTCG
>JAEHDK010000794.1 GCA_016880465.1 Micromonosporaceae bacterium | reverse complement strand
CGCAACGGGATCGCCGATGACCGCGGGCGCGGCCAGTCGCCCCCACCCGGGCCGGAGAACCCGGACTTTCCTGAGCTCGGCGGCGAGCCGTCCCCCATACCGAGCGCTCCGGGCGGGTAGTCGCCCATCTCGCTGACCCGGCCGGCCGGTAGGGTCTGCACGTTGGCGCAGAGTGGACAGTGCCCGAAGTGGGTACGTCCGGCGACGTCGACATTGCCTCGCGAAGGGGGACTGGCGTGTCCGGTGGAGAGATTGCGGCGTTGATCGCGGCCGGTGCGTTCGTCATGCTCGTGCTCGTTCTGGCCGTGCCGATTCTGCGGTTGCGGCACACCGTGGACGCGGCGACCAGGGCGATCAACGACCTGACCGACCGTACCGGTCCGCTGCTCGGCAACGTCACGACCACAGTGGACAATGTGAACACCGCGCTCGGTCAGGTCCAGACGTCGCTTGATGGCGTCAACGTCCAGCTCGCCCGCATCGACACGATCACCGGGCATGCCCAGCAGGTCACGGCCAACGTCGCCAACCTGTCCACGGTGGTCAGTGCGGCCGCGGCGAACCCGCTCGTGAAGGTCGCGGCGTTCAGCTACGGCGTACGCAAGGCGGCCAATGCGCGCCGCCGGGCGGAGCAGGACAAGCAGGTCCGCGCGACACTGAAGGAACAGCGAAAGGCCGCCAGGGGGAGACGGTGAGCCCCGCGGTAGCGGACGGGAGGATCGCATGAAGAGGTTGTTCTGGCTCGGGGTGGGCCTGGCCGCGGGAGCGCTCGTGGTCCGCGCGGTGACCCGCCGGGCCCAGTCGTTCACCCCGCGCGGTATCGCGGCCGGCGTGAGCAGTTCGGCGGGTAACGTACTCGACTCGGTACGTGGCTTCGTCGACGACGTGCGCGAGGGCATGGCCGAACGGGAGGCGCAGATCCACGCGGCGTTCGCCGAGGGCGTGACCTTCGAGGAGGCCGGCTTGGACGACCGTTTCGACGATGCCGGTTTCGACGTTGACCAGGACGACTTCGTGCAGGAAGGCAAGCACCACTGATGCGCACGGCGGAGATCAAGAGGCGGTTCCTGGACCATTTCGCGGCGAGCGGGCACACCGTGGTGCCGAGCGCACCGCTCCCCGCGGTCGACGACCCGAACCTGCTCTTCATCAACGCCGGCATGGTGCAGTTCGTGCCGTACTTCCTCGGCCAGCGGACGCCACCCTTCGCGCGCGCGGCGAGCGTACAGAAGTGCCTGCGCACGCCCGACATCGACGAGGTCGGCAAGACCAGCCGGCACGGCACGTTCTTCCAGATGAACGGGAACTTCTCGTTCGGGGACTACTTCAAGCACGGCGCCGTCACGATGGCCTGGGAGCTGGCGACCAAGCCCGTCGCCGACGGCGGGTTCGGGCTCGACGCCGACCGGCTCTGGACGACCGTCTACCTCGACGACGAGGAGACCATCGACATCTGGCACCGGGAGGTGGGCCTCCCGATGGACCGGATCGTGCGTCGCGGCAAGAAGGACAACTTCTGGTCCATGGGCATTCCGGGACCGTGCGGTCCGTGTTCCGAGATCTTCCTCGACCGGGGCCCGGAGTACGGGCTCGAGGGCGGCCCGGACGCCGACGAGGACCGGTACCTGGAGTTCTGGAACCTCGTCTTCATGCAGTACGCGCGCGGCGAGGGCATCGACAAGGAGACCTACCCGATCATCAGCGACCTGCCGGCGCAGAACATCGACACCGGCATGGGCCTGGAGCGCATGGCGTCGATCCTGCAGGGCGTCGACAACCTCTACGAGATCGACGAGGTGGGCCCGGTCCTGCGCCGGGCCGCGGAGCTGACCGGCAAGCGGTACGGGGCGCACTCCGGTCACACGGCGGCCCAGTCGCACCCCAACGACGTACGGCTGCGGGTGATCGCCGACCACGTGCGTACCTCGCTGATGCTGATCGGCGACGGGGTGACCCCCTCGAACGAGGGCCGCGGGTACGTGTTGCGCCGCATCGTACGCCGGGCGATCCGGGCGATGCGGTTGCTCGGCTGGACCGGGCCGGTGCTGCCCGAGCTGTTGCCGGTGGCCCGCGACTGCATGGCGCCGTCCTACCCGGAGCTGGCCGACGAGTACGACCGGATCTCGCAGTACGCGTACGGCGAGGAGGAGGCGTTCCTCGCGACCCTCAAGCAGGGCACCACGATCCTCGACGTGGCCATCGCCGAGACGAGGGCGGCGGGCCGGGCGCGCCTGGCCGGGGACAAGGTCTTCCAGTTGCACGACACGTACGGCTTCCCGATCGACCTGACCCTGGAGATCGCCGCCGAACAGGGGCTCGGCGTCGACGAGGAGGGCTTCCGCCGGCTGATGACCGAGCAGCGGGCCCGGGCCAAGGCCGATGCGCAGGCGCGCAAGACCGGGCACGCGGACCTGTCCGCCTTCCGCGGCGTGCTCGACCAGGGCGGCCCCGTGCAGTTCACCGGGTACGTGGAGGTCGCGCGCCAGACCCGGGTGCGGGCGGTGCTGTCGCCGGAGGGCGCGCCACTACCCGCGGCCGGCGCGGGGGAGACGGCCGGGCTGGTCCTGGACGCCACCCCGTTCTACGCCGAGGGCGGTGGGCAGCAGCCCGATGCCGGCATCATCACCGTGGCCGAGGGCCAGGTCGAAGTGCTCGACGTGCAATCACCGCTGCCCGGGCTGATCGTCCACACCGTACGGGTCACTCGCGGCGAGGTACGACCTGGCGACGAGGCGTACGCGGAGATCGACGTGTACCGCCGCCGGGCGAT
>JAEHDK010000793.1 GCA_016880465.1 Micromonosporaceae bacterium | reverse complement strand
GTGTCCAAATTTTTAGGCGAGACCGCAGAGGTACACTGCGCGGAAACCTCTGCCGTCTTACTCCCAAATATACCAGGCCGGTACATCCGACAACAGCCAGGCCAGCCCTTCGGCGGGACGTTCCAGCAAAAGGCGGCGGTACGGGTGAACGGCACCGGTCCGCGGCCGGGTGCGGGCGCGCCGAGGCTGGTGCCGGGCGCCCGGCGTACGAACGAGTACCAGTCGAGGTGGCCACCGTCGTGCTCGCGGGCATCGAGCACGACGTCGGCGGAGCCCGCAGCGAACGAGTACTCCATCCGCTGCCGGTCCCAGCCGAACTGGCCCGGTGCCGGCTGGCTGAAGATCTCGGCGCACCAGTCGTACCACTCCTGGATCGCCGTGAGCACTCCGGCGCGGTCGTTGCCGTCGATCGGAGGCTGGTCCGGCAGCCGCGGGTTGGCCTGGAGGGCGACCTGGAAGTCGGCGTACATGCGCGACCCGTCCGGGACCCGTCCGGCCGCCACTGCAAGGAACCGGCGGCTGAGCGCATCCAGCGCGGCCACGTCCGCCTGCGGTTGCAGGCCGTACACCCGCAGGAACCGCTGGCGGTAGTCGTTGCTCTTGCGCGGGTCACGCAGCCGTGCGTCGATCAATCGGAGCAGCTGCAGGCCGGCCTCGGCGCTCAGCCGCACGTCGTCGAACGGCCCGCCGGCCGCGCCGAGCGGCGGGAGCACCCGCTCCCGCTCGGCGAGCGCCTCCAGCGGGACACCGGTCGGTACGTGCTCCGCGCTGCCCCCGTACGGCTGCCACCGGGCCAGGGGCGTGAACGTGCCCTGCACCCGTACGTTGACCGGGGATCCGGCGTCCTCGCCGCGCAGCTCCAGCAGTTGCCACTGCCGGCCGAGCAACCACAGCGCGTCGTACACCTGCGCCTGTAGCCCGTACCCCAGGCCCTGCTGGAGGTCGGCGGTGCGCGCGTGTGGCTCGAGCCGGGTCCAACAGGTGATCGAGGCGCGGTTCTCGATGAGGATCCGACTGCGCTGGTCGCCGCGGTTGGGCCCCCATTCACTGGTCACCACCGCGTCGCGCGGCCCGGTGGTGCGCAGCCCCTGCCACTCCGGCAGGTCGGCGACGATCTCGGTGTCGGTCCACGAGCGGATCTGCGGCGCCGTGACATTCGGCGGCGCGGTCGGGTCCGCGGTGTCGTACACCGCGACCAGGTCCAGCGTGCCCGTGGCCCGCGGCCCGAACGCGCGGCCGCGTACGGTGATCGTCCCGGCGGGCGACGGGCTGGCCGGCTCGACCGAGGTGATCTCCGGCAGCTCCCCGACGAGGAAGGGCAGGGCAGCGCTTCGACCCCATGGCGTACGCACGGCGACCGTCCGCCGGCCGGCGCCGCCCAGAGCGGCCAGCGACGGTACCCGGGCGGTGATCGATGCCGGTGTCCACGACACCACGGTCGCGGCGACCTCGCTCGGCCCGGGCACCTGGAACAGCACCGCGGAGATACCGGCCGGCCGTCCGAAACGCTCGCCGGTCAGGGTGATCGTGTCGTTCTCCAGTCCGCGCACCGGCTGCACCGAGGTCAACGCCGGTGGCGACGACTCCTCCAGCAGGAACGGTACGGCCGGGCTGTCGCCGGCGTCGGTGTGCACGCTGACCTCGAGCGGGCCACCGGAGCCGAACGCCGTCAGCGGCGGGACCCGGACCCGGATGGTGTCCGCGGCCCAGTTGACGATCGGGCCGGAGACCGGGGCCGCCCCGGCGACCGGCAGGCGGAACCGTACGGCCGCCGCCGGGTTCTGCGGGCCGAACTCGGATCCGGTCAGGGTGAGCTCCGTGCCGGCGCCCGCCGATGCCGGGGTGATGGCGTCGATTCGGGGCGGGTCTGGCATGTTCTCCCCTTCCGGAGGTACGTCTCAGCCGAGCGGTGCGCCCCGGCCGGATAGGAAGTCAGTGGCCACCGTGACGCCCTTGGCGTTGAACGCGAGGTAGGTCGCCGGTACGAAGTGCCCGGCCTCGCCTAGCGCGTCCAGGTCGACCATGCGCAGCTTCGCCAGTTCCAGCGTGTCCAGGACGACCTCGCGCAGGACGTCCAGCGTCCAGGCCTCGCCGGGCCGCGGCGGTACGGCCAGCACGATCGCGTGCGGCGGTGCGGAGTCCGGCTGGTTGTAGTGCAGCGCCAGGCCGGTGGTCTTCGCGGGGGCCGGCAGCACCTCGGTGAACTCCTCGATCAGCAGCCCGGCGACCGGTCGGGCGGGGTCGAGCGGCCCGGCCGGCAGGTAGCCGACGAGCGAGAGGCGGCCGGCCGGTGGCGTACCGTTCGCGAACGGCAGGGCGAGCCAGCGGTCACCCGCCACGGCCGGCAGCTGCGCGACCTGCAGTTGGAGCGGGTCGGCGCCGCCGAGCGCATCCGCGTACAGCAGCGCATCGCCGAGGCGCCGCGCGCCGTCGCGGATCCTCGTCTGCCGCTGGAACCAGCGCACGGCGGCGAATGGGAAGCCGGCCTGCAGCGCGGTGCTCGCCGCGAACCTGACGTCGAGCCGGGCCGGGGCATTGCCCGGCGGGATCTGGTACCGGGGCACGGCGCGCAGGTCGCCGAAGACGGTCCTGATGCGCGCGGTGGCGTACTCGACCCGGCCGGAGGTATCGCCCGGCGCGGGTACGGCGAGTCCCTGCAGCTGGCTCAGGCGGCGGCGTACCTCCGCCTGCGCCACGGCGGCCTGGGCCAGCAGGTCGGCGCGGTCGGCCGGGGTATCGCCGAACGGCGACAGCGGCACCGCGCCCGTGACGCCGAGCGCGCTGGCACCCAGTAGCGCGGAGCGCAGCGCCTCGGCGTTGGTGGTGGCGATCGCCGTGCCCAGCGCGGTGTCGTTGGCACCGAGCGCGCCCACCGCCGTGGTGGCCCGCGCCTCCAGCTCGGCCAGGTCGACCGCGGCCGTGCCGGGCGCATCCGGCAGCGAGAGGTCGTCCGGGGTGATCGGGCGGGCGCCGGTCAGCGTCTCGCGCAGCGCCTGGGCGAGCTCCATCAGCTCCAGCAGGCCGACCTTCTCCGCCAGCTCGGGCTCCCGGCTGCCGATGACGCGGATCGCCGCATCCAGAGGTACGCCCGCGGGCCGGGTCCGCGCCGCGTGGTAGACGATGCGCTGCTCCAGTTCGGAGAGCTGGCTCTGCTCGCTGGCCGTCGCGGCGTACACCACGTCGAGCGGGGCGAGCGCCGGCACCAGCTGGTCGAGGCGGCGCTCCTGCTCGGCCAGTACCGCACCGCCGTCCGGATCCTGGTACCGGACGCGGTACCGGACCCGCTCCGGGTCGCCGAGCAGCCGACCGGCCCAGGCGTCGAGTCGCGGTTCCGCCGCCGTACGCCGGGCCAGCGCGGGGTCGGGTGTCCAGCCGTCCGCCGGGCCGAGGTCGCCGGGGAGCAGGACGGCGAGCCGGTGGATGACGCCCATTCCGGAGTGGGGCGTGTAGATCGCTTCGAGCTCCGGAGGGGCGCCGGTCGGCTGGGCGGCGGCCTGCAGCGCCGCGGCGGCCCGATCGGGGTTGCCCCGCGCGAGCTGGTACACCCCCTCGGTGAGCAGGATGTCGCCGAGCGCGTCGACCCCGTCGTCGAGCTCCGCAAACACCGCCTGGAGCGCATCGCGGGCGCCGTCGCCGGGCCACTCGTCCGGCTGCGTACGGCCGCCGGCGACCCAGCGGCGGTGCAGCTCGAGCCCGTCGACGACGTTGCGTACGCCGACCGCCTCCACCGCGCCACTGGACGGTGCCGTCCCGGTCACCGGTGGCGGGGCGAGCGCCCGGAAGTCGTCGATGAACCGGGCGAGGCCGCTGTCCTGCAGCGCACGCTCGAACCGGTAGCCGAGCAGCGCGCCCAGCGGCTGCCCGGCACGGACGCCGTCGAGCAGGGACAGCGCCACCCGTACGCGCTCGGACGACAGGTCGATGCCGAACGGGGCCCGCGTGCCGCCGCCGCCCGGGTGGGACCGGAAGCCGCTGGCGAGGATCGCGGCCGCGGCGGCGTGCGCGATCGACGGGGTGTGTACGTATCCGGCGCTGTCCCGCGCCCCTGCGGCGGTCAGGTCCTCGACGCAGCCGTACGCACCGAGGTGCAGTCCGCTGTCCGTACCGCGGATGGCGTGCAGGCGGCGCTGCGCGAACGAGGTGAGCCACGCGTCCAGCCGGTGTGAGCACAGGTCGAGAGCCTCGGCGGCGGCGTGCTCGAGTACCCGTACCGGCGCGCCGGTCAGGCCCTTGATGCCGGTGCGGACGTCGGCCAGCGGCGGCAGCGGCTGGCCGTCCAGTAGGTCGCCCTTGGCCGGCCCGCCGGCGGACGCGACCGCGAGCCGGTCCCAGACCATGGGCGGGCGGGGCGCGGTGAGGTTGTCGTCGATCTCGTCGATGCCGTACAGCACCTGCTCCCCACCGTGCCATGGGTCGGCGGGCGCGATCGTGCCGGCGGCGAACAGGTACGCGACCAGCAGCGAGTGGCGCAGCAGCAGGTACAGCAGCGGCCGCTGGTCCAGCCCCGGCAGGCTGAACGCGTCCTGGCGCAGTGCCCGCCATCCCGCGTCGCCCAGCACGGTCAACCAGTCGGCGGCCAGCGGCTCGTCCGGCGCCGGGCCGGGTACACCCGGTGCCACGGCCTGAACCAAGGGGAGCGTCACCGGGAAGTAGTTGGCGGCGAAGACGGTTCGGCCCACGTACGGTTGCCAGCCGGACAGCCCGTGCGCCTCCAGAGCCGCCCGGGCCAGCGCCGCCTGTTCGGTGTGCCAGGCCGGGTCGAGCAGCTGGTCGGGGGCGAGCCGGTTGCGGATGAACCGCCACGCGGCGTCGACGAAGTCCATGCCGAGTACGCTGCGGCCGCGGAAGCTGATCGAGGTCGGCTGCATCGACAACACGGTCAGCAGCGGGCTCTCCCGTACGCCGTCCGGGTCGCCAGCCGGCTCCTGGTCGCTGAGCCGGGGCACCGCCGCGGTCGACGCGGCCCACACCGGGCGCAGCGTGTCCCGCAGGAACGGGACGAGTCCGGCGAGCGGTGCCGCCTCGTCCAGCGGCGCCCAGCGGCGGAGCGGCAGTACCGGCAGCAGGCCGTACGGCACCGTCCCGATGCGCAGCACCGGCTGCGGCCCACACCCGCGTACCCAGGAGACGAAGTGTAGGCGGGCCGCCTCGATCTGGTCGGCCGGAACCACCGGAGCGAGCATGTGCTGCAGGAAGTACCCCCACGTCGTTGGCCACAGCGCGGCGTTCATGTCGCGCCGGGCGCGGCGCAGCCGGGCGCCGTCGCCGGCGTACGGGGTGCCGCCGAACAGTTCGGCCGCCCGGCCGGACAGCCCGAGCGCCTGCGCGGCCGCGTCGGCGTTACTGCCCGACGCCGGTGGCACGGGCGTGTCGGCCGGGCGCGCCTCGCCCGGCGCCGGCTCCGCGGCCACGGCGTGGGTCAGGTTCGTCGGGGTGCCCTCCGGCAGGAACCCGATGCCGCGGGTGTACCGGTGGCCGGCGATTGCGTCGCCGAACTCCCGCGCACCGTCCAGCGCGCTGAGGGCCGTCTCCACCCCGACCACCACCAGCCGGGCGATCCGGGTCGGCGGCGGGTCGGGCAGCGTCATCTTGATGGCCATGCCCCGGTTGACCGCCTCGGCGAAGTCGATCAGCCAGCTCATCCCGGGGTCGCGGGCCGGGTCTGTACCGGCCGCGGCGGTAGGGTCGGGGCCGATCGGCAGCTCGAACGGGATCGGCCGGCCATACTGCGCCGCGATCAGCGCGCCGCCGTCGTCGTACGCGGCCGCGTACAGCCGCCGGGGCAGCAGCCGGCTGCGCGCCGCCCGCGCCCACGGCTCGTCCTTGGTGGTGACCCCGCCGGCCAGCGTCGCGTGGACGATCCACTCTGCCCGGGGTACGCCGAACCGCGTGGTCAGGTCGAGCCACACCTCGTCGCGTCCGGCGCCGGCGTCGCGGTACCGGATGCCGAGCGCGGCCTCCTCGTCGGTGAGCCGCTCGTCGTGGCTGTCCACGTGCACCAGGTCCGGGATCGCCCGTACCCACAATTCCCGGCCGCCGGCCATGAACCGGGTCTGCAGCCCCAGCGGCAGCAGCGCGACCGGCGCCGGCGACAGCTGCGGGTCGCCCTCGATCGTGATCGTGGCCGGGTCGCTGGTGCCCTGCCCGGTACGTACCCGGACCGGCTTTGCCCCGGGCGCCCCGAGCCCCTGCGGTACGCCGAAGCGGATCCGGTCGGCGCGCCAGTCGACGATCGCCGCCGGTACCTGCGCGCCGCCGGCGCCGGTGAGCAGTACGGCCGACTGCG
>JAEHDK010000792.1 GCA_016880465.1 Micromonosporaceae bacterium | reverse complement strand
CCGCCGATTTCCTAGGACGTCGGGTTCGCGCGGGCCACCCGCATCAGCAGCTCGGTATTGGTGGCAGTCGCGCGGAGCTGCGTGAGCAGCTGGTCGATCGCCGAGTGCGGGTCGCGCCCGCTCAGCGCTCGGCGCAGCCGGTGGACCAACGCCAGCTCCTGCGGCGCGAACAGCAGGTCCTCCTTGCGGGTGCCGGACGACTCGACGTCGATGGCCGGGAACACCCGCCGGTCGGCGATCCGCCGGTCGAGCCGGAGCTCGGCGTTGCTCGTACCCTTGAACTCCTCGAAGAGCAGGGTGTCCCCGCCGGAGCCGGTTTCGACCAGCGCCGTCGCGATGATAGTCAGCGAGCCGCCGCCCTCGATGCTGCGAGCGGCGCCCAGGAAGCGCTTGGGCGGGTAGAGTGCGCTCGAGTCGACGCCGCCGGTGAGGACCCGCCCCGACACCCGCGCGGTGAGGTTGTAGGCGCGGGCGAGCCGGGTGATCGAGTCGAGGACCACGACGACGTCCTGGCCCTGTTCCACCATTCGTTTGGCGCGCTCGATCGCCAGCTCCGCGAGCGCGGTGTGGTCGGCCGGTGGACGGTCGAAGGGGGAGGCGATCACCTCACCCTTGACGGACCGCTCCATCTCCGTGACCTCCTCCGGTCGCTCGTCGACGAGTACGGCCATGAGATGGCACTCGGGGTTGTTCTGTGCGATGGCGTTGGCGACGGCCTGCAGCACGATGGTCTTGCCCGCCTTCGGCGGCGCCACGATGAGGGCGCGCTGCCCCTTGCCGACCGGCATGACGAGGTCGATGACCCGCGTGCTGAGCACCTGCGGCTCGGTCTCCAGGCGCAGGCGCTCCTGCGGGAACAGCGGGGTGAGGTCGTAGAACTGTGGTCGGTGGCGCGCCTGCTCCGGCGGCCCGCCGTTGACAGTGTCCACAGTGCTCAGTGGTGGATGTCGGTCCCTGCGGGACCGGGGGTTGGCGGGTTGGGTCGCGGCCTTCGCCGTGCCGGTGACGAGGTCGCCGCGGCGCAGTCCGTACCGCCGCAGGGCCTCGCCCGGCACGTAGATGTCGTCGGGGCCGGGCAGGTAGCCGGAGGTCCGTACGAACGCCCCGTTGTCGAGTACGTCGAGGACGCCGGCGAAGGGTGTTGCATTGTCCACAAGGGACGCTTTCTCGGGCATGGTTCTCCTTACGGGGGACCGCCAGGCGCTACGCAGCTGCGTGCGGACGGCGGAGAGCGGCGGTGCGGGCATGGGCACCGCACCGGACGAGCGCCGGCCCGGAACACGTCTAGCCGGAGTGGCGCGTTCGGTGTGGAGGAATGCCTTGGGGGCGGGGAAATCGTCCGCAACGCCACAAGGACATTGCCAGCATAGCGCATTGACAGCCGGTCGACAACGAGCTGACGGACCGGCCGCGAGCTCGGTCGGCTCCGGCCGGTCACCGAACAGGGCCAGGCCCGTCAGGTACCTGGCGCGGCGAACAACGACCCGACGTCGGTGGGGTGACCCCGTTCGTTGAGCGCGACGACCTCGTCGCCGGGTCGGAGCACGGTGTCGGGGCGGACCCGGATGAGCTTGCCTTCCCGCACGAGCATGCCGATCCAGGTGTGCGTGCCGAGGTCGAGATCCTCGACGGCGACCCCGTCGGCGGGTGCACCGGCGGCCACGACATAGTGGCGCTGGCCGTGCGGCTCGTGCCGCAGCCGGACGGCGAATGTCCATGGCGCGGCCGCGCGCAGGCGGATCGGAACGCCGAGCCGGGTGGCGACGTAGGCCACCGAGCCGCCCTGCACGATCACCGAGAAAGCGACGACGACAAAGACAATATTGTATGTTCGGGTGGCGTCCGGCACGCCGGCCGCAAGGACGAACGTGGCCAGCAGGATCGGTACCGCGCCCTTCAGGCCGGCCCACACGACGAACACCCGCTCACCCCGACTGAGCCGGACCGGCCAGAGCAGCAGACCGACCAGCAGCGGACGTACGACGAGCGCCAGGAGTACCGCGATGGCCAGCCCGAGCTGCCAGGCATGCCCGACCGACAGGGAGCGCAGCGAGACACTCAGGCCCAGGACGGTGAAGGCGACGATCTCGCCGAGGCTGGCCATCGAGGTGTGGAAGCGTTCGATCTCGGCCTTGTACGGCGCGCGCACGTCGCCGAGCATGATGCCGGCGATGAACACGGCAAGAAAGCCGGATCCGTGCGCGACCGTCGCGACACCGTAGATGACGAACGCGCCGGCCAGCGCCAGCAACGGGTACAGGCCCTCGGTGGGCAGCCGGATCCGCCGGGCGAACGCGTTCAGCGCCAGGCCACCGGCCAACCCGACCGCCGCGCCGACGGCCATCTGCAGGACGAACTGCCGTACCCCGATGCCGACCGCGGCCCAGCCGCCCGTACCGGCGGCCGCCAGTAAGGCGGTCATGAGGGCGATGCCGACCGGATCGTTGGCGCCCGACTCGCCCTCCAGGATCGTGCCCGAGCGGCCGGCGACCTCCCGGCGGCCCAGTACCGAGAAGACCACCGCCGGGTCGGTGGGCGCCAAGGCCGCGCCGATGAGCAACGACTGCGCCCAGGCCAGGCCGAACAGCAGATGGGCGAGCACCGCCAGGGCGCCGGCCGTGACGAAGGTGCCCGCCACACCGACCCACACCACGGCACCGGCGGCGGACCGGAACCGCTGCCAGCCGATGTGCATTCCGCCGTCGAACAGCAGCACGACCAGGGCCACCGTCACCACGCGCTGTACGGTCGTCGTGGACAGCGTGCCCAACGCCGGTACGACATCGGAGGCCGCCGCCGCGCACAGCAGGAACATTGCCGGCGCCGGGACCCGGAGCCGCTCGCTGAGCCGGTTGGACAACACGGCGAGCAGGCCGGCCACCGCCACCGTGAGAACGATCAGACCGAACGAGGTCACGTCGTTCACGGTTTCCGTATCCTCATGTCCTCATCCCAGCGCGCGCGTCCACATAGGGTACTCGTACGCGCCGGGCGAGCACGGGTCAACGCGACGGCGCTGGTCGGGACCGTGCCCAGCCAGGTGCCCGAGCTGCGGCAGCGGCCAGGGGGCGATCCATCGCTGTACGTGGCCGCGCTGTGGGTCGGCTCACGTTTAGCCCGGCAGGCTCGACAGCGGCCGGGCGGCTCCTAGTACTGTACGGAACGGTTCCGTATCGTAATACACCCGACGGGGGACGTACCACGTGGATTCCGGGACGCCACTGCGAGCGTTGCCGACCCCTGACGCCTAGCCGGCGTCCGACATTCCAAGACATCACCACGGGTCACGCCCGTGCTGGATACGTACGTCCATTGAAAGGAACAAACGTGTCAGTTTCGGTACAAGAGCGAGCCGCACCGGCGCATCGGGCCGCACCCGGCCGCGGCCGGTGGTTGGCGCTGGCCGTCATCGCCATCTCCCAGTTGCTGATCGTGCTGGACGCCACGGTCGTGAACGTCGCGATGCCCACGGCCCAGCGTGCGCTGCACATCGGCGACGCGGACCGGCAGTGGATGGTCAGCGCGTACACCCTGGCGTTCGGCGGGTTCCTGCTGCTCGGCGGGCGGATCGCCGACTACACCGGGCGCAAGCGGGCGTTCATCATCGGCCTGCTCGGCTTCGCGGCCGCGTCCGCACTCGGCGGTGCGGCGGTCAACGCGGGCATGCTGTTCGCCGCCCGAGGGCTGCAGGGCGCGTTCGCCGCGCTGATGGCGCCGGCCGCACTGTCCCTGCTGACCGTCACGTTCACCGAGACCCGCGAGCGGGCCCGGGCGTTCGGCGTCTACGGGGCGATCGCCGGTGGTGGCGGCGCGGTGGGCCTGTTGCTGGGCGGCGCACTCACCGAGTACGCGTCGTGGCGCTGGACCCTTCTGGTCAGCACGCCGATCGCGATCGTGGCGGCCGCGGCGGCGGTACGGTTCGTGCAGGAGAGCCGCGCGCACGGCAACACCCGGTACGACGTCCCCGGCGCGGTGACCTCGACCGCCGGCCTGGTCGCCCTGGTCTACGGCTTCACCAAGGCGAGCTCCGCCGGCTGGGGCGCGATGAGCACGGTGAGCCTCCTCGTCGCCGCGGCCGTCCTGCTCGCCGCGTTCGTGCTGATCGAGCTGCGGTCGACGCACCCGCTCCTGCCGATGCGCGTCATCCTGGACCGCAACCGGGGCGGTTCCTACCTGGCCGCGTTGCTCGTCGGCGTGGCGATGTTCGGCGTGTTCCTGTTCCTCACCTACTACCTCCAGCTCACGCTGGGCTACTCGGCACTGATGACGGGGGTCGCCTTCCTGCCGTTCACGATGGGCATCATCGCGGGCGCGGGACTATCCGCCCAGCTGCTGCCGCGGGTGGGGCCCCGGGTGTTGATGGTCGCCGGGCTGCTGCTGGCCGCCGCCGGCATGGTCCTGTTGACCCGGATCGGCGTCGACACCGGGTACTGGACGCACGTCCTGCCGGCGGAGCTGGTGATCAGCTTCGGCATGGGTACCACGTTCGGACCGCTGTCCAACACGGCCCTCGTCGGCGTGGCGAACCACGACGCCGGGGTAGCCAGCGCGCTGGTCAACACCGCGCAACAGGTGGGCGGTTCGCTCGGTACCGCGTTGCTGAACACGATCTTCACCTCGGCCGTGGCCGGGTACCTCGTCGGCCACCGGGGGAGCGTGACCTCGCCGGCGCAGCTACCGGCGCTACAGGCGGCGGCGACCGTACACAGCTACACGGTGGCGTTCTGGGTGAGCGCCGCGGTAATGGGGTTCGCGGTGCTGGTCGCCGCCGTGCTCGTCCGCGCCCGCAAGAACCAGCTCGCCGCACCCGACGGCGTGCCCCGCGCGGCCTGAGCCGAGCTCGGCTGGCCGCGTCGTACCGCGCCACCGCCTGGAGGACGCATTCCTCGCGCTGGTCGGCTCGGATACCGCCCAGCGCCCCGAGGACCAACCGCCCCGGCGGGCCGGCGTACTACGTCGATAGCGCCGGTCCGCCGCCGCCCACGAGTCCGGCCCCGATGCAGACGAACCCGGCCGCGGCCGCCGTGGTGACCGGGTCGCCGTCGGCGACGGCGGCCTGGGCGTACGACAGCGCCTCCGCGGCAGACCGGCCGGCCGCGAACCGGCGGTGGAACTCCACCATGAGCGGCGCGGTCTCGACATCGGGTACGGGTATGACGGGCGCGACGAGCTGCCGGGCGCCGCGGGCGAGAAACGTCGCGGTGAGGCCGAGCAGCTCGTCGCCCGCCCACACCAGGTGCCGACCGGTGTCGCAGGCGGCCAGCACGACCGTGGCCGGTACCCGGGCGAGGCGCTCGATGTCGTACACCATCAATGGCCCGTCGGCGAGCACGAGCGACGAGAACAGCGGGTTCTCCGCGGACATGCGCCCGTGGGTCGCGAGGTGCGCTAGATCGACCGTCGCTAATGCAGTATTTGTCGCCTCGGCCGTCGCCGACTCGCCGAGCAGCGCGGTCGTGCCGTAGATGCCGGCCACCGCGTCGGCTTCGCGCTGCGCACCCGGTAACTCGGGACCGGCCACGATGGCGACGCGTCCGGTGGTCTCGTACGGCCGGGTTCCAGCCAGGTACCAGGAGGCGGCGGATGGCGCGACGGTCACCGGCCGGCCGCGACAGCTGGGCAGGATCGACCAGGGCATGGACTGCAGCCGCCCGGTCGGCACCAGCACGAGCGCGGCGTCGCCCACCTCGGCGGCCAGCGGTTGCAGCAGCAGGGCATCCAGGTGTACGCCGGCGTGGCGCAGCACCGCGGCCGCGGCCGACCGGCTCTCGTCGGTGGACCGGCGGCGGGCCAGCCGGTGCAGCGCGAAGGGTACGCGGTCGAGCAGCTCGTGTACTCGGCCGGCCGGCCCGAGGCGGCGCAGCCGGGCCCGCCCCGCGGCCACCGACACCGCATGCAGCTGGTTGTCGAGCTCGATGAACTCGACCAGCGTGGCGCTGCCCAGCTGGGCCGCGAGGAGGTCCACCGACGCCGGCTCCAGGAGCTGGGCGGAGCCGGGCTGCCGGCGGCAGTGGTCGCGGGCCCGGCGCTCGAGTACGACCTGTCGGGCGAGCGCTTTGGCCGCGCCCCGGCCGGCCCGGCGCAGCTCGTCGACCTCGGCCGCGGCGGCACGCAGCTCCGTGAGGATGACACCCAGCGCCGCATCGTCGGGCGGCCGGACCGACCGCATGAGGAAGATGCTGGCGCGACCCCGTTCGGCCCACTCGAGCACCTGGCGCGCGCCGCCCCGCTCGAGCGCCATGCGCAGGCCCAGTTCGGCGAGGTCGGTGCGGTGTTGGGCAGTACGGGCCCGCAGATCCGTCGCGCCGAAGGTGGCCCGGTGCTCGTCGACGACGCGCAGTCCGGCGCGCAGCGCCCGCGTCGCCCCGGGCCGGTCGCCGGTGGTCAGGCGGAGCAGGGCGGTGGTGTACCAGGCGCGGGCTCGTAGCGTGGCCGGCCCGTGCCGGCTGGATCGGCTGGCGCGCTCGAGCTGCTTGACCGCCTCGCCGGTCCACCCCCGCTCCAGCGCCAGCTTGGCGGCCATGAGTCGGGCCTCGGTGGCCGCGGCCGTCCAGGGCGTCGCCTCCAGCGCCACCGCGGCCTGCTCGGCCTGGCGTACACCGACCCGGGCGCGCTGCTCGCCGGCAAGCCGCGCGGTCAGCACCGCGAGCCGGGCCAGGGCGAGCCAGCCGGCGCGGTCCTGGCGGGCGAACTCGCGTACCGCATAGCGCGCCTGGCGCAGCGCAATCGCGGGCTCGCCGTCCTGCATGGCGGACCGCGCGAGCAGCAGGCGGACCTCGGGCAGGACGACCAGCCGCTGCTCCCGCTCCAGCTCCTGGACGGCCGCCTCGGCCACGGCCCGCGCCTCGGCGGCGAGGCGGACGGACAGCAGCAGCTCGCTGCGGTCGCGCAGGAGCGTACCCAACTGTGCGCCGAGTTCGCGCAGTCGTTGCTCGGCCCGGTCGAGGTAGTCGAGTGCCAGCGGGATATCCCCGCCGAGCGTGTGCACCCAGCCCAGGTTCTGCTGGATGAAGGCGGCGGACATGCGCAGCTCGAGCTGCTCGCAGACGCGGCCGGCCTCGCGCAGATCCGCGGCGGCCTTGGTGAGCTCGAGCCGGTGACCGTACAGGACCCCGCGGTTGGACAGGACCCGCCAGACCCACATCTGGTCGGCCGCTGCGCGCAGCGCCGGTAGCACCGCGTTGTAGCTGCTGAAGGCGGCGTCGAGTCGGCCCAGCTGGTGCAGGATGACGCCCCGCTGGGCCTGGCCGCGCGCCCGGTCGACGCCGCGCAGGTCCAGCAGCGCCGTGTCGATCTCCCGAAGTGCGCGCCCGGACCAGCCACGCGAGCTGGCGACGAAGGCGAGCGTCATGCGCGCCTGTGCGGCAAGCTCAGGTGCGTGGGCACGCTGGCCGTAGCTGATCGCGGTACGCAGGTGGCGCATCGAACTATGCAGATCCTTGCCGTGCAGCGCGGCGAGGCCGAGGGCTCGCTCGGCGACGCACGACGCCGCATGGTCGCGGGCCACCTGTGCCTGCCCGGCAACCTCGGAGGCCAGAACGATCGCCCGGCCCGGGTCGGACTCGGCCACCCGCAGCGACTCGTGCGCCTGTGCGATCAGCGTCCTACCCATCGCCGCCTCACGGAAGCATGGCAAGTCGTATCAAGGACAGCGCGATCTGCTCCGATGAGATGAAGCCTATCGCCACCCGGTGTAGAGAGGACCTCACCATGCCGACGGTTGCCGATCTGGGGCGTGCCGCCAACTACGTCGTCGACGAGTTCGTGGTCGAGCTGCCGTACGCACCGATTATCATCAGGAAGCTACGGGTACTCGGTGATTTCGGGCTGTCGTTCCGGGTGGCCGACAAGAGCACCGAGCTCAATCTGGCCCTCATCCGGCTGGACGGCATCGAGGGCGCGGCGAACGAGCTACGCAGGCTCGCGGACGAGCACGTCGCGGCGATGCGGAACCGGAGCGGGCTCGCGTGGCCGCCGGCACCGGGCAGGCAGGCGTCCGGTCTCGACCGGCTGATGTTCCACCTGCGGTGCGGGTTCATCCGCGACTGGGCCGGTTGGACTCCGGCCATGGGCAAGAACCGGCATCTGGAGAGCGTCACCGGGCTGCCCCATCTCAGCGGTGGCGGCGTGCAGTACCCCGTACCGTGCGCGGCGCCGCCCGCCCCGGCCGGCCGGGAGCGCCGGCTCGGCGCCGGTGTTCGCGTGGGCGTGCTCGACACGCGACTGTTCGCGCACCCGGCGCTCGCCGGGCGGTACCTCGCGGACGCGGACTCGATGCTCGGCGCCGACCAGCCTGTGCCGCACTGGGCGGGGCACGCGACGTTCGTGGCCGGCCTGATCCTGCGCTCCGCGCCGGCGGTCGAGCTCGACGTGCGGTGGCTGCTGGACAACCAACACGCCATGGCGACCACGTGGCAGGCGGCCCGCCGGATCGTCGAGTTCCGCGACTCCGGCGTGGAGATACTCAACATGTCGTTCGGCTGCTACACGGCGGACGGCCTCGCGCCGCTCGTCATCGCCCGGGCGGTCGAGCTGGTGGCCCCGGAGATCGTTCTGGTGGCGGCCGCCGGCAACCACGGCGACGCGGCCGCCAACCCGCCGCGGAGCCAGCTGACGCCGCGTACGCCGATGTGGCCCGCGGCCCTGCCCGGGGTGGTGGCGGTCGGTGCGGACGCGCAGCGGTCGGTGCCGGCGCGGTTCAGCCCGAAGGTGCCCTGGCTTGCCTTCAGCGCGCCGGGAGAGAATGTGGTGAGCACGTACCTGACCGGCAAGGTGGATATCGAGAAGAGCGACCGGAGGATCAACCAGGTGATCGACGACGGGCTGGTGACCGAGACATTCAACGGGTACGCCATGTGGTCCGGCACCTCGTTTGCGGCCGCGACGGTCTCCGGCGCCCTGGCCGCGCTCACGGCGCCCGGCCGTGG
>JAEHDK010000110.1 GCA_016880465.1 Micromonosporaceae bacterium | reverse complement strand
GGCGCTGTGCCCGGTCGGCAACGTCGCCCTGCTCGACCGCGCGCTGGCCGAGCTGGCCGCGCTCGGCCTCGCCGGCCCCGCGTCGGTCGCCGTGAACGCCTGCTGGCTGGCCGACCAGGTTGTCTCACATGTGGACGATCGGGCCCGGCTGTCGGTCGAGCAGGGTCAGGCACTGGGTACTGCCGGCGGAGTTGGCAACCTGCGCGACTGGATCGCCGGACGGCCGGTCCTGGTCGGCAACGCGGACGCGTACCTGGCCGGCGCCGACCTGCGCCAGCTGCTGGCCGGCTGGGACGGTCGGACCGTGCGGCTGCTCGGCGTTCCGACCCGGCCGGACGATCCGTACCGGTTCGGCGGCCACCGGTTCGCCGGTTACTCCCTGCTGCCGTGGGACTGGGTGGCGCGGCTGCGGCCCGAGCCGGCCGGGCTGGTCCACGAGGTGTGGCGTCCGGCGCAGCGGGCGGGCCGGCTGGAGGTCATCGAGTACCCGGGTACGTTCACCGACGCCGGCACCCCGCGCGACTACCTCGCGGCGAACCTGCACGCGGCCGGACGTACCAGCCTCATCGCGCCGACCGCGGTCGTGCGCGCGCCGGTCGACCAAGCGGTGATCGGTGACCGCGCGCTGGTCGACGGTCCGGTCACCCGGACCGTGGTCTGGCCCGACGGCGTGGTACGCCGAGGCGAGCGGCTCGTCGACGCGATCCGGGTCGGCGCCGACCTCACCGTTTCCGCGGCGTAACTGGGCCCGGGCCCGCGCCCTCGTCAGGAGACGAGCCAGTCCCCGCCGCTCATCAGGTCGCGGCCGGACAGCTCGTTGGCCTCCCGCCACGCCTGGAGCCGCTGCGGGCGGATGCGGAAGTAGTCGTACGGCGTACTGAGCCGGCGCGGGTCGAAGCCCGTCTTGGCAGCGAAGGCATCCCCCGCCTCAGTCGAGATGTCGGTGGCCGGCAACGCTTCTACGGTCCCCTCGACGAGTACGACGTCCCGGGTCGGTCCGATGCCGAGGCGTACCCTGCCGGTGGCCCGCAGGTTCCGGCTGGTCGGGCTGGCGGACGGGGTGGCCAGCCACAAGCTGGCGCCATCCCAGAGGAAGGACAACGGCACCAGATGAGGCGTACCGCTGGCCGGGTCGGCGGTGGCCACCCAGGCATCGATATCGTGTTCGAGCCGGTCCAGGGCGTCCTGTTTGCGTTGCTCCCGGCGCCGGGCAGGCGGGTTCATGGTGGAGCAGCCTCCTCAAAGCCGATCGGGCCCGGGCGTACGCGGTCACATCGTACGGCGCCGACCACGTCCGGGCTGGTCAGGAGATCAGGAGCGAGGCACCCGCGGCCCGAGCGGTGCGCACCGAAAGCTGCCGGCCGTAGCCGGACTTTCGGATGATGACCTCGCTCAGCGCGAGTCCGACCCGCCTCAGGCGCTCGCCTCGTTCGCCGGCTGGTAGGTGAGGATAGCCACGCCGCTGTCGGTGATCTGGCTCTTCACCAGCTGGAGAGTGCGGTCCGCGGCACCCTCCGGGAACAGGCGCTTGCCGATGCCGACTACCACCGGATAGATCATGAAACGATACTCGTCGATGAGGCCGGCCTCGTGCAGTGCGGTGAACAGCTGACCACTGCCGTTGACGAGCAGGGTTCCGTCGAACTTCTCCTTCAGGTCCGCCACCTCGGCACGCACGTCGCCGTGCAGGAGCGTCGCGTTCCACTCACCGTCGGTCAACGTGTTCGTCGCGACGTACTTCGGCAGGCTGTTCATCCGATCGGCGAAGCCCCTTTCATCCGTCATCGACGGCCAAGCGGACTTGAAGCCTTCGTACGTCACCCGGCCGAGGAGCAGAGCGTCGCTGCCGAACAGGTTCTCGAACTGGAACTGCTCCACCTCGTCGTTGAAGTAGGGAGCGCTCCACGCAGGCTGCTCCATGACCCCGTCGACGGTCAGGTACTCCACCGCGACAATCGTGCCCATCTCATCACTTCCTTTGCTGTCGGCCCATGATGTTTCGTGGTTGTTCGTCAAGTCGGCGCAACCGGTTGCCGATCGTCCACAGCGGACTGTCCGGCCGAGACCCGGATGACCGCGCGACAAGCTGCGTCGCTGTACCCCGAGCGAGACGCTGGCCGCCGGGGATGTCCGGCGCTGCTTCCCGATATCGGGCGTTGCACCGATGTCTGCGGCCCCGTGTTCGAAAGGCAGGCGACCGGCGGCATTCGCCGGGGCAGTCGAACCCTGCTCCCGAAGCATAGCGGGCAGTCGCCCGGCGGGAGGCCGGCATCGACCACGCCGTAGCATGGGCTCGGTTGCCCCAGCCAGACGTCAGGAGCCCGCCGGTGATCACCGCGATCGTCCTCATCGACTGCGCCACCGACTCGATTCCCGAGGTGGCCGAGACCCTGGCCGGCCTGCCCGGAGTCAGCGAGGTGTACTCGGTGGCGGGCCACGTCGACCTCATCGCGATGGTGCGCGTACGGGACTTCGAGCAGATCGCCGACGTGATCGCGGGCGGGATATCCAAGGTCGCCGGGGTGCTCAACACCGAGACGCACATCGCGTTCCGGGCGTACTCGCAGCACGACCTCGAAGAGGCCTTCGCGATCGGGTTCGCCGACCCCGACTGACGCCGGCGGACCGGCCTACAGGTACCGCGACCACCAGTCCAGGATCGCCTCGAACCGCGCGACCCGGTGCGACGGCAACCCCGATCGGGACAGCTCGTGCCCCTCGCCCGGGAAGAGCAGGAGCTCGGCCGGCACGCCGCGGCGGCGCAGCGCCACGTACAGCCGCTGGCCCTGCTCCACCGGGCACCGCCAGTCGTGCTCCGAGTGGACGACCAGCATCGGAATCGTGATCCGGTCGGCGTGCGTGAGCGGGCTCTGCTTGGCCTGCTGGTCGAGGTCGGGACCGTAGAGGTCGTCAGCGAAGAACCAACCGATGTCGGACGAGCCGGTGAAGCTGTCGATCGAGTTGACGGCGCGCTCGCTGATCGCCGCCTTGAACCGGTCGCCGTGGTGCGCGGCCATCCAGGTGGTCATGAAACCACCGTGCGAGCCACCGAGCACACCGACGCGCGTGCCGTCCAGGGACGCGTCCGCGGCGAGGGCGGTATCGAGCAACGCCACCAGGTCGGCCGCGGAGACCTCGCCCACGTTGCCGATGACCGCCCGGCCGTGCGCCTCACCGTAGCCGGACGAACCGCGTGGGTTGCCCATCACGACCGCATAGCCGGCGCCGGCATAGATCTGGGCCTCATCGAACAGCCGCCAGCCGTACTGCGCGAACGGTCCACCATGGATCATCAGCAGCACCGGGTGCGGCCCGTCGCCCTCGGGCTTCACCACCCAGCCGTGCACCGGGTACCCGTCCGGGGCGGTCGCGGTGACCTCCCGCTGCGGCCGGACCGACTCGCCGGCGTTCCAGGTGGTCAGCGTACGCAGGGTGCCGTCCGGCTCGACGACCGCCAGCTCCCCCCAGGTGTACGGGTCGGTCACGGTCGCCACGGTCACGCCGCTCGCGGAGTCCACGCCGGTCAGCATCCGCTCGCCGCCGACGAGCACGGTCGGCTCGGTGCCGTCGTAGGGTACGCGGAGCAGCTGGACACTGCCGTGGTGCTCGTTGAGGAACAGCACGCCCTCCGCCCGCGGCAGCTGCATGCCACCCGGCGCGGCGAGGTTGACCCGCTCCTGATCGGTGATCCGGCGCGGCTGCGCGGATCCGTCGACCGGGACCGACCACAGCGACTCGTTCCGGCACACCGCGCGCAGGGCGTCCCCGTCCAGGCGGGAGCTGGTGAAGCACAGCGTGGCGCCGTCCGGCGTGAACCGCGGTCCGGACGGGCCCACCCGGCCGTCGGTGACCGCCCGCGGGCCCGAGCCGTCGGGCGCGCAGACCCACAGGTCGGCACGGAGGTCGTTGGCCCGGTTCTCGTGCCGGGCGGTGACGAACGCGAGGAGGTCGCCGGTCGGGCTCCAGGCCACGTCGCCGTGGTCGTAGTCTCCATCGGTCACCCTGGTCGGCTTGGCGCCAACGGTCAGCGCGTCGACCACCCACACGTGCGCCCGGCGCCCGTCGGTGAACCCGAAGTCGTCGATCCGGTACCGCAGCGTGGTGATCCGGCGGGGCGGCTCCTTGTCCGGCGTGACCTTGTCATCCGGCTGGCTGTCCTGGCCGGTGCCGTACCGGCCGGGTTCCGGCACCCGGGCCAGGAACGCCAGCCGGGTCGAGTCCGGGCTCCACACCGCACCGCCGGCGCCCAGCGGCTGATCAGTCAGCCTGCGCGCGTCCCCGCCGCCGCTGGGCAGCAGCCAGAGCTGCGGCTTGCCGACCTTGCCGTCGTCCCCGCGGACCGCGCGGGCAAAGGCGATCCATTGCCCGTCCGGCGAGTACGCCGGGGCATCGTCCCGCCAGCCATGGGTGAGCTGCCGGGCGGGGGCGGAGCCGTCGGTGGGCACCAACCAGAGCTGGCTCGTGTAGTCGTCGGCGTCGAAATCGATCCGGCGCAACGACACGACGGCGCAGCGGCCATCGGGGCTGAGCGTGGGGGTACCTGGGACGCGCGGGCGATTGAGGTCAGACGGTTTCACGTTGCGCACCCTAACCGGTAGGCAGCGCCGTGCAACAGGGGCAGTTACAGGTTAACTAGGCTCGGCGCATGAGCCACTACGCGCAGGAGTACATCGACCACGGTACCGAGCGGTTGGGTCTGCACGTCTACCCCGAACCGGACAGCGATCGGCCGCTGGTGGTCCTCTTCCCCGCCATGGGGGTCCCGGCCCGGTTCTACCGGTCGTTCGCCGCCGAGCTGAGCTCCGCCGGTCTGTGGGCGGTCGTGGCGGACCTGCGTGGCACCGGCACGAGTACGCCCCGCCCCAGCCGGGCCAGCCGGTGCCGCTATGCCGATCTCGCCGACGACGTCGGCGCCGTGCTCGACGCACTCAAGCAGCGGCGGGCCGGCCGCCGGACGATCCTGCTCGGCCACTCGCTGGGTGGCCAGGCGTGCGCGCTGTACCTCGCCCGGTCGGGTGGATCCACAGTGGACGGGCTGGTCCTCGTCGCGGTCGGTCTACCGTACTGGCGGTGCTACTCCGGTGCCCGCCGGGCGACGGTCCTCGGGCTGACCCAGTCCATCGGGCTGACCTCCGCAGCGCTCGGCGTCTGGCCGGGCTGGGGCTTCGGCGGCCGGCAGGCCCGCGGGGTGATCCGCGACTGGGCGTACACCGCCCGGCACGGTCGGTTCCGCGACGCAGCGCTGGAGTCCGCGCTCGCCCAGGTGACCACCCCGGTGCTCGCGGTCAGCGTGGACGACGACCAGTACACGCCGCCCGCGACGACCGACCGGCTCTGCGCCAAACTCACCGCGGCGCCCGTGCAGCGCGCGCACTACCCGACCGCTGAGGCGGGTGGGCGGCTGGACCACTTCCAGTGGGTACGCTCCGGCGGTGCGCTCGCCGGCCGGGTGGCGCGGTTCGCCACCACCCGGCCGGTGTAGGCCCTCACCGCGGCCGCTCGGCCTCCTCGAGCTCCCGCTGGCCCTGCGGCCCGGTCGAGACGGGCCGGCCGCCGTTGCCGATCGGCGTACGGCTGGGCCGCTCGACCGGGAAGAAGAAACCCTTCACCGTGGGTACGAGGGCACCGAGCCGGTTCATCTTCTTCGGCACCGCCCAGCCGGCGTACTCGAGCTGGCCGTGGCCGTGCTCGTCGGTCGGCCCGAGCGGCTGGTGGACCTCCATGAACCTGCCGTCCGGCAACCGGCGGATGATGCCGGTCTCGACGCCGTGGACGAGCACCTCCCGGTCGTGCTGCTGCAGGCCGAGGCAGATGCGGTACGTCACCCAGTAGGCGATCGGCGGCCCGAGCAGCAGGCCGATCCGGCCGGCCCAGGTGGTGGCGTTCAACGAGATGCTGAACTGGTCGGCGATGATGTCGTTGCCGCCGGAGAGCACCAGCACGACGTAGAACGCGATCGCCATCACGCCGAGGGCGGTCCGGTTCGGTACGTCACGCGGCCGCTGCAGCAGGTTGTGCACCCGTCTGTCCTTGAGCCGCCGCGCCTCGATGAACGGATAGATCATCGGGAGCACGGTGAGGATGCCGGGCAGCACCACCGCCGGCCAGAAGATCGGCGGGAGGGTGTACCCGAACGCCCGGATCTCCCAGGCGGGGAAGAGCCGCGCCGACCCGTCCAGGAACATCACGTACCAGTCGGGTTGGCTGCCGGCCGACACCACCGCCGCCTTGTACGGCCCGAAGATCCAGATCGGGTTGATCTGGAACAGGCCGCTCATGATCGCGATCACCGCGAAGTTGATCAGGAAGAAGGCGCCCATCTTCGACGCGTACCGCGGGACCATGCGCTCGCCCACGACGTTGTAGTTGGTACGCCCGGGGCCCGGCCACTGGGCGTGCTTCTGCAGCAGCAGGAGCACGAGGTGGACCGTCACCAGGCCGACGAGGAGCGCCGGCAGCAGCAGTATGTGCAGCGTGTAGAAGCGCGGGATGATCTCGGTGCCCGGGAACTCGCTGCCGAAGCCGGCGAAGGCGATCCAGCTACCGATCACCGGGATCGACAGGACGATCGCGTTCATGATCCGCAGCCCGGTGCCGGAGAGGGCGTCGTCCGGCAGCGAGTAGCCGAACAGGCCCTCGAAAATGGCGATCCAGAACAGCAGCAGGCCGACGATCCAGTTCAGCTCGCGCGGCTTGCGGAACGCACCGGTGAAGAACGTGCGGAACATGTGCACGATGATCCCGGCCACGAACAGCAGCGCCGCCCAGTGGTGCATCTGCCGCATGAACAGGCCGCCACGGACGTCGAACGAGATGTCCAGGCTCGACGCGAAGGCCCGCGACATGCTGACCCCGCGCAGCGGTGTATAGCTGCCGTTGTAGACGGTCTCCTCCATCGACGGGTCGAAGAAGAGGGTCAGGAACGTGCCGGTCAGCAGCAGGATCACGAACGACCAGAGGGCGACCTCCCCGAGCAGGAACGACCAGTGGTCCGGGAAGACCTTGTTCATCAGCTTGCGCAGCGGGGTGGCCGCGTGCAGCCGGTCGTCGATCTCGTTCCCCGCGGCGGCCGGCAGTGCGTTGAGGTCGAACTTGCGCTTTCTCATGCCGCTGTCACCTATGACCTTTCCCAGAACGCGGGACCGATCGGGACCTGGTAGTCCGACCTAGCAACGAAGAAGCCGTCGTCGTCCACGGTAATCGGCAGCATCGGCAGCCGGCGGGTGGCCGGGCCGAAGATCGGCTTGGCGTTGTCCGTGATGAGGAACTGGGACTGGTGGCAGGGGCAGAGCAGCCGGTTGGTCTGCTGCTCGTACAGGCTCGCCGGGCAGCCCAGGTGGGTGCAGATCTTCGAGTACGCGATGAAGTTCTGCCACATGCCGCCGTCCGGGTTGTCCGGCGTGGGCGCGTTGAGTGGGATCCGGGCGAGGTTCGACCGGGCCACGGCCGCGTCGGCTTCCCGCAGGTGGATCAGCAGGGTCGGCGAGTCGGCCCAGAAGTTCGTCGCCCCGTGGGGGATTCCCGGGTAGACGGTCATCTGACCGCCGGCGCTGACGTCGTCCGGCCGGATGCCGGTGCCGTCCTCGCGGACCAGCCGGACCGGGTTGCCGTTGTTGTACTCCGGGTCGAAGCCGGTGTGCAGCAGCGGGTCACCGCGACCGTGCGGGTCCTTGATGAGCGGGGCGATCGGCAGCACGACCGCCGCCACACCCACCGGCGCGAGACCGAGGAGCAGGGCGCCCTTGAGCAACGGCCGACGGGAGATGGCGGTCTCCTCGGCGATGTGCCCGAGCTGGGCGCCCATGATCTTCTTGTCGTCCGGCGGTGAGCCGCCGAGGTGCCGCTTCTCGACGGCCACCTCCTCGGGCAGCAGCTTCTTGGCCCACATGATGATGCCCGCGCCGAGAGTCAGCAGCGCGACGCCGAACGTGACGCCGAGCAGCGGAGTGAACAGCTTGGCGCTGTTCGTGCCGGGCGTGTACGCGAACCTCATCGCCACGAAGATGACCACGAAGGCCAGCCCGGCCACTCCGGTGAGCAGGAAGAGCAACGCGATCGTCCGCTCGATCCGGCGCTCCGCCTTGGTACCCGGGATGGGGAACCGAGGTGCGTAGTGCACGATCTCGACACCGTCCCGCCGCGCGCCCTCCCGGACGAGCTCGAACCTGCTCAGGCTCGGGTCGTGGACGTCGATGTCGGGCTGGCCGCCGCTGTGGTGGGCGGTGTCACCGGCACCGGCGGTGTGGGACCGCTCCGATCCGATGGTGCTCATGACTTCCCCGCAATCCACAGCGCGGCGAACACCACCGCCACGACGCCGACCACGAAGATGGCCAGGCCCTCGGTCACCGGACCGATCCGGCCCAGGCCCCAGCCGCCGGGATCCTTGTCCTCCTTGAGGTTCTGGATGTACGTGATGATCTCCCGCTTCTCGTCCGGTGTCAGCTGGTTGTCGCCGAAGACCGGCATGTTCTGCGGGCCGGACAGCATTGCCGCGTAGATCTGCCGGTCGGTGGCCGCCGCCATGCTCGGTGCGAACTTGCCGCTGGACAGCGCCCCGCCGCCGGCCGAGAACGCGTGGCAGGACGAGCAGTTCACCCGGAACAGCTCGCCGCCCCGGGCCAGCGTGTTGCCGCCCTCGGCGCGCAGGTTGCCGTCCGGCACCTGGGGCCCGCCGCCGAGCTCCTGGATGTACTGACCGAGCAGGCGCGCGTTCTGGTCGAGCTCCTCGGGGTCCGACCAGTACGGCGGCTTGCGCTCCGCCTGGGCCTCCTGCCGGGCCAGCGGCATCCGGCCACTCGTCACCTGGAACTCCACCGAGGCCGAACCGACCCCGATGAGGCTCGGACCGCGGTCGGTCACACCCTGGGCGTTGCGCCCGTGACAGCTGACACAGGTGTTGTCGAAGATCGCCTTGCCGTCCTTGGCCGCCTGGGACAGCTGCGGATCCTCCTCGGCGTATACCCCGGGCGCAAAGGCGGCGTAGAGGCCACCGGCCAGGATCAGGGCGGCAATGAGCCGAACGACGGTGCCAACGCGCCGACGCGCGCGACCGCGGGGGACTCGTCCGGACCGTGTACTCATCAGGCCATCCGCTCCAGCAAGTAGATCATGAAGAACAGTCCGACCCAGACGAGGTCGACGAAGTGCCAGTAGTACGACACGACGATCGCGGCGGTCGCCTGCGCGGGGGTGAACCGACCCATCGTCGTACGGATCATGTAGAAGATGAAGGCGATCAGGCCGCCCGTGACGTGCAGCCCGTGGAAGCCGGTCGTCAGGTAGAACATCGACCCGTAACCGTCTTGGTTGATCTTGATGCCCTCGTGGATGAGGTGCCGGTACTCGTTCCCCTGGCCCAGGACGAACGCGAGGCCCATCAGGAACGTGAGCGTGAACCAGCGGCGCAGCGCGTACACGTCGCCGCGTTCGGCCGCGAACACGCCCAGCTGGCAGGTGACCGACGACAGCACGAGGATCGTCGTGAACACCAGCGCGTACCCCAGGTTCAGGGTCGGGAAGTGCTCCAGCCACAGGTTGTAGTCCGCCGCGCGGATCGAGAAGAACATCGCGAACAGCGCCGCGAAGAACATGAGCTCGCTCGACAGCCAGACGATGGTCCCGACGCTGACCATGTTGGGCCTGGTCAACGAGTGGATCTGGCTCTTGGCGATCGCTGGGGCCGCAGTCACGCGGTCATTATTGCCTCCGATCACCGCGGGGATGCGCCCGGGTGGGTACTCGCGGGGCGTGTCGGCCGCTTGGCTAACCTTTGACTGTGCTGAGGCAGCCGCCCTTCGGGCCCGAAGAGCTGGTGACCGGCGCCCGGTTCGACTCCTGGCTGACCGTCGGGCTCGTTCTCGCGGCCGGGCTCTACCTCTATGGGGTGTACCGGTTGCGGGCCCGCGGGCACCGCTGGCCGGTCTTCCGGACGCTGCTGTTCCTCGGTCCCGGCCTCGGCTCCATCGCGGTCGTCACGCTGTCCGGGCTGCACGCATACGACACGCTCATGCTGAGCGTCCACATGGTCCAGCACATGGTGCTGTCCATGATCGCCCCCATCTTCCTGGCCCTCGGCGCGCCCATCACGCTGGCGCTGCGTACGCTGCCCCGCCGGCCCCGCCGGCTGTTGCTCCGGGTCCTGCACAGCCGGGTCGCCCGGGTGGTCTCGTTCCCGCTCGTGGCGTACGGCCTGTTCGTCGCGACGCCGTTCCTGCTGTACTTCGGCGGCCTGTACCGCGTCACGCTGGAGAACTCACTGGTCCACGAGCTGGTGCACGCGCACTTCATCGCGGTGGGCTGCCTGTTCTTCTGGCCGCTGCTCGGGCTGGACCCGCTGCCCGGCCGGTGGCCGTACCCGGCCCGGGCCCTGTTGATGGTGCTGTCCACGCCGTTCCACGCGATTCTCGGGCTGACCATCATGCAGAGCCAGCAACTCCTGGCCGGCGACTGGTACCCGGCGCTGCACCTGGACTGGGTCGACCCGGTCGCCGACCAGAAGCTCGCCGGCGGCATCCTCTGGGCCGGTGGCGAGCTGGTCAGCGTGACCATGCTGGCGGTCGTCGTGGTGCAGTGGGCGCGCAGCTCCGAGCGCGAAGCGGCCCGGATCGACCGGGCCCTGGACCGGGCGGAGGCCGAAGCGGCGGCGGCCGCGGCCCGCGCGGTGGCCGAAG
>JAEHDK010000791.1 GCA_016880465.1 Micromonosporaceae bacterium | reverse complement strand
GAACTCGCCCTCGACGAACGTCCTGCCCTCGACCTCCAGGCCCAGCGCCACGAAGAAGGCGGTCACGACGTCGAGATCTGCGACCGTGAGGCCGACGTGGTCGAAGCGTCGTACATGTGACATAGGCACGTCCTCCCGTCGTCGTATCGACCGTGCATCCGCCACGGTAGGCGTTGTCAGTACCTCTCGTTGCGGGACCTCCGCAAACGCACACTATGCGGCAAATCCGGATGGGGTTGTGGACCCAGGTCGTTCCTGGACCTGTTGCGAATGGCTGGCTGCAGCTTCCACCATGATCGACTATAGGGATCGAGGCTGAAATGCCGGGCACGGCGTGCCGAGGGAGGCGCCGTCCGGTCGGCAGGTTACGGCCGGCGGATCCGGTCGCCGATCGTCCGGAACCGCCGATACCATCTCCGCGTGGGCACCCTGACGGTGAACGGCTACCGGATCGAACCCCTGACCATGCGGACGTGGGACGCGTTCGCGGATCTGGCCGAGCGGCACAACGGTGTGTGGGGCGGTTGCTGGTGCACGTACTTCCACCTCCACCCGGATCCCAAGGAGGAGCGCAGAGCGCTCGGCCATCGCGAGTTCAAGCGGCGTCTGGTCGAGGCCAGCCGCGCGCACGCCGCCCTGGTATTCGACGATGACGTCGCGGTCGCCTGGGCCCAGTTCGGGACGGTCCCGGAGCTACCGAACATCCACCACCGCAAGGAGTGGGAGCAGGGTGTCGTCCGGATGCCGGACTACCGGATCACGTGCCTGTTCGTCGACCGCGGATACCGGCGCGCGGGACTGGCCGCGGTCGCCGTGCGGGGTGCGCTGGCGCTGATCGCCGCGGCGGGCGGCGGCCTCGTCGAGGCGTACCCGCACGACCTGCCAGAGGGCAAGAAAACCTCGGCATCGTTCCTCTACAACGCCACCCGGACCATGTACGAGCGGCTCGGGTTCAGCTACGAGCGCTCCAAGGGCAAGGGCAACTGCGTGATGAGCACAGTCGTCCCAGCCGCCACGTCGTGACGGGTCGCACGCCCGCTCCGGGAAAAGCCACGGTGTCACCATCGGGCGGCTCGATCCGCTACTACGTGATGCTTTCATCATGATCACGTGCGCTGTCATCGGCATGTCCGGGCGTGCTCGCCATGCTGCGCACGCCCGACCGGCGGTTGAGGACGTTGCGGGCTGTTCGGTGGCTGTGGTGCCCCATGGTGCGCCTGCCGGGTCCTACCAGCCGGTCGAGGCGCGGCGGTAGCACCGAGCATGACTCTCGCAGCGGACCGTAACCGCGGGTGGTGCGAGGGGAGCACGTGCCCTTTACGACCACGATCCGTGCGGCCCTGGCCGCGGCGATGCTCGCCGGCTTCTACCTGGTCGGGCTTGGGCTCCTTGCCGGTCTTGCCTGGCTGAGCGTGTGGCTGTGGCTCGCGTTCCCCGGCCAAGTCGCCCACGACATCAGTTACCTTGTGGCCGCGACCGTGGTGGGGCTGGCGGTGCCCACGTAGAGGGTGCTGCGAGGGCGGTGCGGGCCGCAGGGCGGGAGGCAGCTGTGCTCGCGTTGCAGGACACGAGTCGCCTCGGCGCTGTCTGGGACATCTTTCTTGCCAGCTATGTCAGATGGAATCGCAGCCGGGGCTACTCGCCGGCGGAGCTTCTGGCCTGGTTCGGCTGGCTCGTCGAACATCGCCGGACTGAGCTGGAACGGACAGGGCGGCGGGCGCCGGACACGGCCTGGCGGTGGGACTCCCACCCGCCCATCGGCGAGCGTGTTGCGACGATCGAACGCGAGACGGCCCCGTCCGTAGAGCCCGACCCGCGACCGGGCGCGGTGCTCGTGGCCGACCTCAACGTGATGGCCACTGCACTGCGGATCGCCGGGTTCGACGAGCACGTGCAACGTGTCGCGCAAAGTGAGGCCGAGCGCGACGCCGACCGGCTGTACCACGCCGCCGCCAGCGTGGCCGGTACCCGTCGACGTGAGCTCGGCAGTGTGCTCGACCTTCTCACCGACGGGCGACGCATCGAGCTGCGCCAAGCCTTGGCGCCCCCGTCGACGTGGCGAACGTGATCAGCTGGGCGGCACCCGGGAGAACCTCGCTCGACATCGGTCCGGTGTTTCGGACCCTGCAGGGTACCGAACCATCAACGAAGGCTGAGCTGCTGCTGCGCTGACCCGTGTGATGTCCAAACTGGACAGCCACCGCAAGATCGCCCCCAATGGAGGGCCTCGCTATCCGGTGCTGTTCTGGCTGGCCAGCCCTACTCGGGAGGAGCACCTGCGCCGGCTGGTGCGCACTGAGCACGCCGATGTGCCCACCGCCACCGCCACCAACGACGCCAAACCCGGCCGAGGCGGTGTGGCTGCCCGGCGACGACCACGACCGCGTCCGGCTGGAGCAGCTGTCCACCTTCCACGGCACCAACAGCGCGGACAACCCCAACTATCGGGTGGCTCGTCGTCACCGCCGTCGCCATTGTCGTTGTGCGCGCCGCCCGCACCATCGTGCAGGCCCTTCGCGAAACCGCGCGGCTGCGCCAAGCACAAGGCGCTGTCGATCTTCGGTCGCCCCCACCCGCAGTTGGGTGTTGTCGTCGTCGACGACGACCGTCCCGCCGCGTATGCGCTGCCCGGTCGCCTTGCCCGGATCGTGATCACCAGCGGTGCCCTGGCCACCCTGCCGTACAGCCAGCTCGACGCGATCCTCGCCCACGAGCGCGCTCACACCACCGGCCACCACCACCTGTTGCTAGCCACCGCCCGGCTCCTCACTCACGCCTTCCCGGCCGTAGCCGTTTTCGCACACGCCCACCTGCAGATCGACAGGCTCGTCGAACTGCACGCCGACGACATCGCCACCCGACGACATGCCCCGCTTGACCTCACCCGCGCCCTGGTCACCTGCGCCGAAGCCACCACCCGGCCCGCCGGGGTGCCGGTACCGGCCCTCGCCGCCGCCGCACACGGCGGCGACGCCCTCGAACGCATCCACCGGCTACTACAACCACCCGCGCAGCTAGCCCGCCGGCACCGACTCGCCGTCACAGGCACCCTCGCCGTGCTCATCGGCGCTCCGATCCTGGTGGCCGTCCTCGGGCTCACCTTCCCCGCCCTCGGCGCCTGCCTACCCGCCCCCATCCCTCAATAGCGCGGACATCGAGACGCTCCGGTACCAGGTCGTGGATGGTAGAGCCGCACGGCATCGATGTCAGACATACCCTCGGCATCGCCGACATGCTAGGCACAGACATCACCATCACCTCCACCGACCCGACCTCCGGCGACGAGATCACCGTGGCCATCCACAGTGGATGGGCGACCTGGCGGCCGGCGACCACGGGCGTTCACTGGTGCCGACACCGCCGCCGAGGTGGCCCGTGGCGACTGCTGCCCACCCGAAGGCGCCTGCGCCTGGCTGGCCGCCCACGCGGGTGTCCGGCGTCGTGCTGACCCAGGTGCAGGCGCTGCGATTGGGCATCGACATCTTCGGCCACCTGCTCGAGGATTGACCGGGCCCACACGACCAGCCTTTTGGGAGTCCGACCGTGACAGACCTCGACCCGCCCGCCGACGATCCACCGGTCGACGTCGAACCGGCGCCGGCACCGCCGGTGACCTGCGCGCAGCTGGCGCAGGAGGCGGCGGAGCGGCCCAAGTCGCTGCGACTGCTGCCGAAGATCGCCGCCGACGCGGTGCGGCTGGTGTGGGCCGCCAACCCGCGGATGCTGGTCGCCAGCATCGGGCTGAAGCTGCTCAACGGCGCAGGCCTGGCCACTGCGCTGATCTTCGGCCGCAACCTGATCGGCTCGGTGCTGTCGGCCGACTCCGCGGCCAGTGCGCCAGGCATCGGCGCGGTCGCGCCGCAGCTCGCCGCCGTGGTCTGTGTGGTGGCCGCGCTCGGCCTGGTCACCGCGGCCGGGCGGGAAGTGCGGGAGATCCTGTCCGAGACCACCGCCCGGCACGCCAAGCAGGCCATCATCGACGTCGCCGCGAAGGTGGAACTGTCCGCCTACGAGACCCCGTCGTTTCACGACCGGCTGATGCGCGCCGCGGCCGGAGAACACCGACCGATCCAGATGGTCGACGGGCTGATCGGCACCATCGGCGCGGTCGCCGCCATCGGCGGCATCGTCGTCGCCCTCCTCGCGATCCAGCCGTGGCTGGTCCCGTTGCTGTTCCTGGCCGGACTGCCGCTCCTGGTCGGCGTGATGAAAGCCGGGCAGGCCATGTTCGGCTTCCACATGCGCATGACCACCGTCGCTCGGACGCGCAACTACCTGTACCGGCTGCTGACCGAGAAGGACCCGGCCAAGGAGGTACGCGCGTTCGAGCTCGGCGACTACCTCACCGCCCGGCACACCGTCAATCAACCCGCCAAGCAGCTCGGCGACGAGTACCGCCTGGAGACGGAGGGCCCGCACCCGGTCGAGTCGCTGCGCCTGGCGGAGCCGGCCGTGCGTGACCCCCGCCGCCTATGTCACTCGGTGTCGAGGTGGACCAGGCCGGTGCGGTAGCCGAGGATCACGGCCTGCACGCGGTCGCGCAGGTCGAGCTTGGTCAGGATGCGGTTGACGTGGCCCTTGACCGTGCCCTCCGACAGGCAGAGGCTCGCGGCGATCTCGCCGTTGGACAGGCCGCGCGTGATCAGCGTGAGGACCTCGCGCTCCCGCGCAGTCAACGCCTGCAACGGGCTCTGGTCCCGGACCGGTTGCGGCGCCACGTTGACGAAGTGCTCGATGAGCCGGCGCGTGACGGTCGGCGCGGCGACGGCCTGCCCGCCGGCGACTATCCGGATCGCGGCGAGCAGGTCGGGCGCGCGGGTGTCCTTGAGCAGGAAGCCGCTGGCGCCAGCCTGGAGCCCGGCGAAGACGTATTCGTCGAGGTCGAACGTGGTCAGGATGATCACGCGGGGTGGCGCGTCGGGCCGGGACGGATCACGGAGCCGGCGCGTGGCGTCGATGCCATCGAGGCCGGGCATGCGCACGTCCATGAGCACGATGTCGGGGCTGGTCGCGCGGACCACGTCGAGCGCCTCGCGGCCGTCGGCGGCCTCGCCAACGACCATGATGTCGGGTGTCTGGTTGAGGATCACCCGGAACCCGGTACGCACGAGGAGTTGGTCGTCGACCAGCACCACCCGGATCACGGTGCCGCCGCCGTCGGCAGCACCGCGCGCACACCGAAGCCGCCACCTGGGTGCGGGCCGGCGAAGACCTCGCCGCCGAGGGCACGGACACGCTCGGCGATACCGCGCAGCCCGTTGCCGACGCCACTGCCGTTGGGGTTGCCGGGGCCGTCGTCGGCGATCTCGATCTCCACCCGCGAGGCCGCGTACGCGAGGCGGACAGTCGCGCTGGCGCCCGTGCCCGCATGGCGGCGGGTGTTGGTGAGCGCCTCCTGCACGATCCGGTACGCCGACAGGTCCACCGCCGCCGGCAGCGGCACTGGCTCGCCGTCGATGTGCAGGTGCACCGGCGTGCCGGCGTTTCGGACCTGGTCGATAAGGGCCGGCAGCGCGCCCATGCCAGGCTGCGGCGCGAGTTCGAGGCCGTCCGGCTCGCGGCGGACCACGGTGAGCAGCCGGCGCATCTCGGCGAGGGAGGCGCGGCCGGTGTCGATGACGTGGGTGAGAGCCACCTCGGCGGTGTCCGGTTCGGCCCGCAACGCCGCCTCTGCCGCCTGCGCCTGGACGACCATCACCGACAACCCGTGCGCGACAACGTCATGCAGCTCACGGGTGATACGGGCGCGTTCGGCCGCAACGGCGAGGCCCGCGCGCTGGTCCCGCTCGCGCTGCGCCTGGGCCGCGCGGAGGTCGGAGGCGGCCCGCTGCCTGCGGTGGTTACGGGTATTGTCGCCAACCGCCCATGCGATACCGAGCAGCAGCGCGGGCACGGCGGTGAGCCACAGCGCGGCGGCCCACCCACTGACCCGGCCGTTCGACACTCCGAGCAGCCCGGCCCGCACGTACCCGCCGATCGCCTCACCGCGGATCGCCAGAGCGACAAGCACGTAGTGCACGGCGACGGCCGTGCCGAGCGCGACCAGGCCGGTGCGCCGCCGCACGGCGACGCTGGCGACCGTGTAGAGCGTCACGGCGGCGGCGAGGTCGATCGGCAGCAGCGGCAGCCCGACCAGCCGCAGGCGCAGGTCGAGCAGGTGCACCAGGGCCGAGGCCGCCGCGAGCGCGAACGCCACGAGGGGCCAGCGCCAGCGGATAAGCAGCGCCGCGACAGCCGGGATCGCGGCCAGCCACCACCACCAGAGGTGTTCTCGCAGCGCGGCGACCGAGCCGAACAGCGCACCGGCCTTCAGGCCGGTGTCGGCGTCGTAGAAGAACAGGCCGCGGCCGAGCAGCATGCTCGTGGCGACCAGGAGCAACGCGAGGCCCGCGTCGAGCACGGGCGGCTGGCGGAGGAACTGAGCGACCCGCACGACGTCGATGGTATGGACTCCGCTCGCGGTGCGCGCCTAACCAGGGTTACGTCCGCGCACCTATCCGCAGTTGGGTGCTCGGCCGCGAAACGGGCCGGTGGGTAGGCGCGCGCCGCCCGCGCACCGGTGAGCCTGGGCCGCATGAGTATCCGAAGCCTCGTGGCAGTCGCCGCCGTCGCGCTGTGTGCCGCGTGTACGGCCGCCGGCACGCCAAGCGCGAATACCGGCCCGTCGTCGAGCGGGGTCAACGCTAGTGGCGCATGGCGGGAGTTCGTCACCTGCGCGCGGGCCAACGGGTTTGCGTCGTGGCCCGACGCCGTCGTCGACCCCGGTACCGGGCAGGCCACGTTTCCGCAGGTCGCCGGGTTCAACCCTAAGGAGGCGTTCGACGCGGTACGCGACGCGTGCGGCCGCCTCCTCGACCGGCTACCGGCCCAGGCCAACCCGTTGTCCCGCCCGGTCGTGAGCGCCTCCGAGCTCGCCCTCAAGCTGCGGTACTCGCAGTGCATGCGCGAGCACGGCGTACCCGAGTGGCAGGACCCCG
>JAEHDK010000790.1 GCA_016880465.1 Micromonosporaceae bacterium | reverse complement strand
TCCCGGCGGCGGAGCAGCTCGTGCGCCGAGGCCCGGGTGGCCATCGGGGTGTCCACGTCGGGATATCCACCCGAGGGCGCACCGTCGAGGCCGAACGGCATAGCCAGCCGGCGTACGACGCCCCGGGGCGGCGGCGGGGTGAGTGGCCGGACCGCCGTACCCGCACCCCACGAGCCGTACGCCAGGTCGTACCGCTCGACGTCGTCCGGGCAGCCGCAGAAGGTGAGCCGGCCGGCCCAGTACAGCGCCCCGGGCTCGGGTGCGCCGGTGGTGCGCAGCACGTCGAGCGCGGCGGCACAGGCGTGGACGCGGTCGGGGCTGGCCGGTACGCCGGCCCCGCGGACCGCGCCGGCGAAGCCGACCAGCGCCGCCATCGCGTCCCGCGCCACGTCAGCCCTCCCAGCCCTCGGCCACGAGCGCCGGCAGCCGCCCGCGCACCCGGTCGAGATCCTCACGTACCTTGAGCGCCGCGCCGAGCGTAACGTCGGCCAGCGGCACCGTCACCTCGTCGGCGCCGAGGGCGTCCAGCGCCTGGGCCCAGTCGATGGCCTCGGCGATGCCCGGCGGCTTGACGAGGTCGAGGTCGCGCAGCCGGGCGGTGGCGAGGGCCACCTGCGCGGTCAACCGCGCGCTCAGCTGCGGCAACCGCAGCCGCAGGATGGCCGCCTCGCGGTCCGGGTCGGGGTGGGCGACCCAGTGGTAGAGGCACCGCCGCTTGAGCGCGTCGTGCACCTCGCGGGTGCGGTTGGAGGTGATCACCACGGTGGGTGGCGTTGCGGCCGCGACCCGGCCCAGCTCGGGGATCGTCACCGCCCAGTCCGCGAGCAGCTCCAGCAGGTATGCCTCGAACTCGTCGTCGGCGCGGTCGATCTCGTCGATGAGGAGTACGCAGGGCGCGGCCTCCAATGCCCGCAGCAGCGGCCGGGCGAGTAGGAAGCGCCGGTCGTAGAGGCCCGCCTCCATCGCCGCCGGATCCGTGCCACCGGTCGCCTCGACCGTACGCAGGTGCAGGATCTGCCGCGGGAAGTCCCAGTCGTACAGCGCCTGGGCCACGTCCAGCCCTTCGTAGCACTGCAACCGGATCAGCTCGATCCCGCGTACCTGCGCCAGCGCGGCCGCGAAGGCGGTCTTGCCGGCCCCGGCCTCGCCCTCGAGAAAGACCGGGCGTTCCAGGCGTACCGCGAGGAAGCCCGCGGTGGCCAGGCCGGTGTCGGCGAGGTAGCCGGTGCGCGCCAGCCCCTCGGCCAGCGCGGCGGGCGACCCCAGCGGATCGTGCTCGGTTGACACGCCTCCACTATGAACTGCCACGAGCGGCCGTGCCTAGGGACTCAGCGCCGCGGCCCGCTCAGCTGGCTGGCGGCTCAGCTCCGCGGCCGCGGAATGTCTACTGTGGACTCATCGGCCCGGGGGGTCGGAACCTCGATGCCGAACCGGGCCGCATCCTGCGCGGTGTCCACGTCGCCGTCGTGCGCGACATCGTCGCAGGCCACGTCCTGCACCTGCGGACCGCGGGCGAGCAGGTACGGCCGCGCGCCGACGTCGGCCGTGGCCAGCGTCGTGATGCCCGGCCAGTGGGCGCGGCCGAGCAGCATCGGATGCCCGCGCCGGCCGCCGTAGCTGGCACAGACGAGCGCGCCCGGGTACGGCAGCGCGGCCACCCGGCGGATCGCCGCGCCGGTGATGCCCGGCATGTCGACGAGCAGTACCAGCGCGGCCCGTACGTCGGTCCCGGCGAGCGCGGCCAGCCCGGTCTTGAGCGACGAGCCGAGGCCCGAGCTCCAGGCCCGGTTGACCACCACGTGCACGCCCGCCAGGTCGGCCTCCGCCTGCACCTGGTCGGCGCCGGCACCGAGCACCACGTAGATCGGGTCGCACCCGCCGTCCCGGGCGGCCGCCACCGCCCGTTCGACCAGCATCGCGTTGCCGTGCCTGAGCAGCGCCTTAGGGCCGCCGAGGCGGCGCCCGCCGCCGGCGGCGAGTATGAGTCCCGCGACGACGCTCAGCCCGACACTCCCCACCCCGGCCACCAACAGACCAAACGCTACCTCGGTACCGGCAGTGACGGGCTGGCTCCGGTGCAGTCACCCGGCACGCGCCGCGGGTACCCGTACGTCGATCGCCGCCCCAGGGGTCACCCGCCCGCGTCGGCGTAACAGTCCACCACCGCGACGTCGAGCGGGAACCGGACCGGCGTGTCGCCGAACAACAGCCGCCGAGCCTGTTCACCGGCGGCGCGGACCGCCTCGGCCACCGGGTCGGCCAGCTCCTTCGGGCAGTGCACCAGGACCTCGTCGTGCTGGAAGAAGACCAGCTCGGCCGGTGCCGGCAGGCTCGTGCGGAGGCAGGCGAGCAGCGTGTTCGCCCACTCCGCGGCGGTGCCCTGAATGACGAAGTTGCGGGTGAACCGGCCCCGGGCGCGGGCTCGGGCGCCGGGCCGGACGCCCTCGCCGTCCGGCGCCGCACCCGCCTCCGGCCCGAAGTCACCCCAGGTCACCGACGGCGGCGGGCAGGTACGCCCGAGCCACGAGCGCACCAGCCCGCCCGCCTCGCCGGTCCGCGCGGCCTGCTCCACGTACTCCCAGGCCACCGGGTACACCTGGCGCAGCGCGGCCAGGGCCGGTAGGGCGGCGCCGCCGGTCTGCCCGTACATCGCCCCGAGCAGCGCGATCTTGGCTCGGGCGCGGTCGCCGTCGAACGCCTCGGCGGCGAGTGCGGCATAGAGATCGCCCTCGGCCGCGGCCGCGGCGAGCCGGCCGTCCGCCGAGACCGCGGCGAGCACGCGCGGCTCGAGCTGGCTCGCGTCGGCCGACACGAACACCCAGCCCGGATCGGCGATCACCGCGCGGCGGACGACCTTGGGAATCTGCAGCGCGCCACCGCCGCGGGTGGCCCACCGGCCGGACACCACGCCGCCGGGCAGGTACTCCGCCCGAAACCGTCCATTGTGGACCCAGGCATCCAACCAGGACCAGCCGTGCGCGACCCAGATGCGGTAGAGCTCCTTGTACGCCAGCAGCAGGGGCACCGCGGGATGGTCGACACCGCGCAGGACCCAGGCCCGGGTGTTCGGCACGGTGATGCCGGCCCGGGAGAACGCCCGCACGATCTCGGCCGGCGAGTCGGGATGCAACCGCTCGACCCCGAAGGCCGCGGCGATCTGCCGGGCCAGCTCGGCCACGCGGCGGGGCGGCCCACCCACCGGCGACGGCTCGCCGAGCAGGTCGGCGAGGACCGCACGGTGTACGTCGGCCCGCCAGGGCAGCCCGTAGGCGCCCATCTCGGCCGCGACGAGAGCGCTGGCCGACTCGGCGGCCACCAGGAGCCGGAACCGGCCGGGCTGGTCGGTCGCCTCGATCTGGGCCCGCTGGTGCCCGTACACCTCGATGAGCGCGTCGAGCGGGTCGGCGCCCGCCACGGCCGGCGGCGGTGCGGCGTCGAACAGCGTGGCCTGGCCGTGCCCC
>JAEHDK010000789.1 GCA_016880465.1 Micromonosporaceae bacterium | reverse complement strand
CGTAACCGGCACAGCTGATCGCCGACATGCCCTGATGGCTTTCGGCCGCGCAACAACACGCACGCTCGCGGACAATCCGTTGGGCGGTACGGTACGGCGTACCGTGCTGCCCAACGGGCTGCGCATCCTCACCGAGGCGACCCCCGCGATGCGCAGCGTCTCGTTCGGCGTGTGGGTCGCGGTGGGTTCGCGGGACGAGACGCCGCGCCTCGCCGGCGTCTCGCACTTCCTCGAACACCTGCTGTTCAAGGGCACGAGGAGGCGCTCCGCGCTCGACATCTCGGCCGCGATCGAGGCGGTCGGCGGCGAGACGAACGCGTTCACCACGAAGGAGTACACCTGCTACTACGCGCGGGTGCTCGATACCGACCTGCCGCTGGCGATCGACGTCGTCGGTGACCTCGTCGTCGACTCGGTGCTCGCCGAGACCGACGTCGAGACCGAGCGGGGCGTGATCCTCGAAGAGATCGCCATGCACGACGACGAGCCGAGCGACGAGGTGCACGACCTGTTCGCCGGTGCGATGTACGGCGGCCACCCGCTCGGCCGGCTCATCTACGGGACGCCGGAGACCGTCGCGCCGATGACCCGGGCCCAGATCCGCTCGTTCTACCGGCGCACGTACGTACCACCGTCCATTGTGGTCGCCGCGGCCGGGAACCTGGATCACGCGCGGGTCGTCAAGGACGTACGGGCGGCGTTCGCCGCAGCGGGGATGCCCGACACGCCGGCCGAGCCGGCACCGCACCGGGCGGCCGCCGGCCCCGTCCCGTCGTTGCCGGCCCGGCACGTCGTACGCGGCAAGGACACCGAGCAGGCCCACCTGGTGGTCGGCGGCCCAGGGCTGCATCGGCTGGACGAGCGCCGGTTCGCCCTCAGCGTGCTCAACAACGTGCTCGGTGGCGGCATGTCGAGCCGGCTGTTCCAGGAGATCCGGGAGAAGCGCGGGCTGGCGTACTCGGTGTACTCGTACACGACGCAGTACGCCGACACGGGCGTCTTCGCGGTTTACGCCGGGTGCGCCCCGGGCAAGGTGGACGAGGTGCTCGACCTGATCCGCGCCGAGCTGGCCGCGGTTTCTGCCCGCGGGGTGACCGACGCCGAGATCGCGCGCGGCAAGGGCATGCTCAAGGGCTCGATCGTGCTGGGCCTGGAGGACACCGGGTCGCGGATGAGCCGGCTCGGCAAGGGTGAGTTGCTGCACGACCGGCTGCTGTCCGTGGAGGAGCTGCTGGCTAAGGTGGACGCCGTGACGCCCGACGAGGTACGCGCCATCGCCGCGGAGCTGCTCGTCCGCCCGATGTCACTCGCGGTTATCGGGCCATTCGATGAGGCCAACCTGCCAACCCCCGGAGCGGTGTGATGACGGACGAGCGGGAACCCATTCGCGTCGGCGTACTCGGCGCGCGGGGCCGGATGGGCACCGAGGTGTGCCGGGCGGTGGACGGCGCGCCCGACCTGGAACTGGTCGCCATGATGGACCAGGGGGACTGGCTGTTCAACGCGTCCGACGCGGGCGCCGAGGTGATCGTCGACTTCACCACCCCCGATGTGGTGATGGACAACCTGCACTGGTGCATCGAGCAGGGCATCAACGTGGTGGTGGGCACCAGCGGGTTCACCACGCAGCGGCTCGACCGGGTGCGGTCCTGGCTCGCCCACCACCCGACCGTCGGCGTGGTGATCGCGCCGAACTTCGCCGTCGGCGCCGTACTCATGATGGAGTTCGCCGCCCGGGCCGCCCGGTTCTTCCAGTCGATCGAGATCATCGAGCAGCACCACCCGCAGAAGGTGGACGCACCGAGCGGCACCGCGCTGCGGACCGCTCAGGTGATCGCCGAGGCGCGGGCGGCCGCCGGGATGGGCGAGATGCCGGACGCCACCAAGGACGAGCTGGCCGGCGCGCGGGGTACGGCGGTCGACGGCGTACGGGTGCACTCGGTGCGCGCCGCCGGTCTTGTCGCGCACCAGGAGGTCCTGTTCGGTACGGCGGGGGAGACGCTGACCATCCGGCACGACTCGTACGACCGGGTGTCGTTCATGCCCGGCGTGCTGCTCGCGGTGCGCTCAGTCGTCGACCGGCCCGGGCTCACCGTCGGGCTCGGCGCTCTGCTCGACTGACAGGTCGGCGTGTAGCCGCAGCTGGGCGATCAGCAGATCGTCGACGTCCAGCGCGCGCGTCGCGCCGTCCGGCCCCCAGCCCGCCGAGGTGAGGAACGTCCGGGTGGCTGTGTCGTCGCGGTACGCCCAGGCCACGGCCGTACCGAACCCGTCGGCCCGCCAGGTGTCGACGGCCGCGGCGAGCAGCCTGCTGCCGTGCCCGCGCCGGCCCCACCGCGGCTCGACGAGCAGGTCGGTGATCGCCGCGACGTCGGGTGGGAGCGGCTCCTCATCGGGCGCGAGGGCCGCCTGGTCGGCTGGGCCGGCCGCGAGGAACCCGACCAGATAGTCTTGGTCGGCCTGCTCGATTGCGACCAGCACCCGGTGCCGGGCGGTCGGCGGGGTGTCGATCGCGGTGCGCCAGCGCTCCGCCATCCATTCCTCGTCGAGCTCGTCGAGGGTTCGCCGGGGCAGGATCCGGCGGTAGGCGACCCGCCAGGTCGCCAGCTGGATCCGCGCGATCTCGCCGGCTTCGGGCGTACGCGCCGGCCGGACAAACCCCAGGGCCACGAGAGGACAGGGTACGCATGCGCCAGACCGCTCGCCGCGTTCTCCTGGTGGTCGGGCTCGCCGTGCTCGTGGCGGTCTTCCTGGCCCTGGTCGCGGCGCGGCGCGGGTTCTTCGACCTCAACGTGTACTACGGCGCCCTCAACTACTGGGTCCACGACGGTGGCCAGCTCTACGACTACGTGCGCCCGCGTACCGAGTACGGGTTCACGTACCCGCCGTTCGCCGCGCTGACGATGCTGCCGATGGCGTTCGTACCGTGGCACGTCGCGATCGTGGTCAGTGCGCTGCTGACGGTCGGCACGGTGGCCGTCGTGCTGTACTGGCTGGTCACTCCGATGGCCCGGCGCGCCGGTTGGCCGCGGTGGTTCGCGCTCGCCATTGCCGCCTGCCTTGCGGCCGCATTCGAGCCCCTCCGCGACACGTTCGCGTTCGGGCAGGTGAACGCCGTCCTGCTGTTCCTCGTCCTGGTGGACGTCCTCCTGCTGCGCCGGAACAACCTGGCCGGGGTGGGCATCGGGCTCGCGACCGCGATCAAGCTGACGCCCGGGATCTTCATCCTGTACCTGCTCGTCACCCGGCGCTGGCGCGCCGCGGCGGTGGCGAGCGGTACCGCCGCCGCCGCGACCCTCCTGGCCGCCGCGGCCGCGCCGGACGCCTCCCGGATCTTCTGGACCGAGGCGGTCTGGAACACCGACCGGATAGGCGACCTGTCGTACATCTCGAACCAGTCCGTCCAGGGCATGCTCGCCCGCTTGGACCCCGCCGATCCGGACCGGGTCGGCTGGCTGGTCGCGGTGCTCGTCGTGCTCGCGTTCTGGGCCGTCCGCGCGCGGCGGGCCGTCGCGGCGGGCGACGAGCTCACCGGGTTCGCGCTGACCGCCGTCGCCGGCTGCCTGCTCAGCCCGGTCACCTGGGTACACCATCTGGTCTGGCTCATGCCGGCGCTGATCCTGCTCGTCGACGGCGGCCTCGCGCAGCGGCGCCGGGGGCTGCTCGCCGCGGCCGCGGCGGCGTACGCGGTGCTGTGCAGCCGGCTGGTCTGGGCCTGGCGGGTCGACTTCGGCGGGCTGGACGGCTTCCTGTTCAGCAACGCCTACCTGTGGATCAGCCTGGCCCTGCTCGCCGGGCTGCCGATCCGGCCGCGGTCAGCCGACCCGGAGGGCGTAGCGGACCTCGGCCAGGTCGACGGGCGCCCCGCCGGGTGGGTCGACCCGGAAGGTGTCGCGCTCACCGTCCGGCTCTAGCCCGTAGCGCTCGTAGAACCGGCGCGACGGAGCGTTCTCCGCCAGCACCCACAGCCGGACCTCGGTCACGCCGCGGGCGGCCAGCGCCGCTACCGCATCGTCCATGAGCGCGCGGCCCACGCCCCGACCCTGCGCATCCGGGTGTACGTAGATCGCCAGGATCTCGCCCACGGTCGGATCCACCGCACCGGCGCCGTGCCGATAGGGCCCGTACGTGACGAAACCGTGCAGCCGGCCGCCCTCCTCGGCGACCAAGGTGTCAAACTCGCTCGGCTCGGCCATCCGGGCCCGCCGCCGGTCGGCCCACGTGTCCGGGTCCAGCGCCGCGAGGTACTCGGCCGGCACTATGCCGGCGTACGCCGACTGCCAGGTGCGTACGTGCACCAGCGCGAGCGCGTCGGCGTCTGCCAGGGTGGCGGGGCGGACCAGGAGCATGGCGGCATGGTAGAGCGGCCGGTTCTGTCGGACGCAGTGGTTATCGTTGCGGCCACGATGGAATCGCTATCGCTGGCCCAGGCGCGGCGGATCGCGCTGGCTGCCCAGGGCTTCATGGACAAGCCGCCGGCCGGCGCGCCCACCATGCGGCACTTGCGCCGGGTGCTGGGCCGCACCGGGCTGCTCCAGATCGACTCGGTCAACGTCGTCCAGCGGGCGCACTACGTACCGGTCTACAGCCGGCTCGGGCCGTACCCGACCCAGCTTCTCGATCGCGCGGCGTACCGGCGGCCCCGGATCCTCTTCGAGTACTGGGGCCACGAGGCATCCCTGCTTCCGGTCGAGCTGCAGCCGCTGATGCGCTGGCGCATGGCCGACGCGCAGCAGGCAGCCTGGGGCCGGATGCAACGGATCGCCCGCGAACGGCCCGGCCTGGTCGACTGGGTGCGCACCGAGGTCAAGGAGCGCGGGCCGCTGACCGCGGCGGAGATCGAGCAGGACGCCGGCACGCTGCGTACGAAGCAGTGGGGGTGGAACTGGTCGGACGTGAAGACCGCCCTGGAGTGGCTGTTCTACGCCGGCGAGGTCACCGCGGGCCGGCGCGAGCGCGGGTTCACCCGGGAGTACGACCTGGCCGAGCGGGTGCTGCCCGCGGCGGTGCTGGCAACGCCGACCCCACCGGCGGCGGAGGCCAAGCGGCGGCTGCTCGCGATCGCGGCCGGCGCGCTCGGCGTCGCCGCCGAGGCCGAGCTGCGCGACTACTTCCGGCTGCCGGTGGCCGGTTTCCGGGAGGCGCTCGCCGACCTCGTCGAGGCCGGCGAGCTGGTGCCGGTCACCGTGCAGGGCTGGAAGCCCCGGGCCTACCTGCACCGCGACGCGTACCTGCCCCGCCGGGTCCGGGCCGCCACACTGCTCAGCCCCTTCGATCCCCTGGTCTGGGAGCGGTCGCGCGCCGAGCGGCTGTTCGGGTTCCGCTACCGGATCGAGATCTACGTCCCCGCCGCGCAGCGCACGTACGGGTACTACGTGCTTCCGTTCCTGCTCGGCGACCGGCTGGCGGCCCGGGTGGACCTCAAGGCCGACCGGCCCGCCGGCGTGCTGCGGGTCCCGTCGGCGTGGGTCGAGTCCACTATGGACCCCACCAGCGCGGCCGGCCCGCTAGCCGCCGAGCTGCGCCGGTTCGCCGGCTGGCTGGGCCTGGCCGGGGTGGCTG
>JAEHDK010000788.1 GCA_016880465.1 Micromonosporaceae bacterium | reverse complement strand
GTTCGATGCCGCGATAGGTGTCGGCCACGGCCCAGCGCATCCGATGCCTGGGCACCGGCTTGCTCCGCAGCTCGGCCAGCTCGGCGAGGGCCTTGCCTCGCTCCTGCTCGACCAGCGCCGGTTGCTGCCGGGCGAACTCGCCGAGGGCGGGACTGATGAGTCTGTCGAGTATCGCCTCCAGGCCGCCGGGCCGGCTGAGCACCGCCTCCAGCACGTCCATGGCCGCCTTCTCCCTGCTGGGCTTGTCGCTCTTGCGGCGGACCAGGAGCCGTCCGCCGGTGGCCGGCGCGACGAAGGCGGTGACATCGGCGAACCCGATCGGGCAGTAGCCTTCGACCACAACGGCGTGGGAGAAGTCCTGCATCATATCGGTCTGGAAGAACGCGTCGTGGGCGTCGCCGGTGCCCGGGAACACGTACCGGGCGGCGGCGTGCGCGCCGGCCGCCAGGTAGCGGCGCAGCTCAGGGTCGGTCTCGGCGACCCTCTCGCGGGGTTCGGGCAGCGTGTCATCGCGGGTACACCGCGCGGCAATGATCATGTGGTCGGTGTGGGCGAGCAGCGTCTCGACCAGGGTGGTCTTGCCCGCGCCCGCTGGCCCGCCGATGTGGATGAACACGCGTTGTCTCACCGCGGATCGCTTCGATCTGGACCTGGCCGGCGATCATCGCCGCCGCACGGCGTGTGCTGCGCGATCGAGCGGAGGAGGGCGGTCAGCTCCCGGTCCGGGCTGATGTGCTTGCCGGACAAGGGACCGCAGGGCGTTGTGGCCAGCCGCAGCGCGAGGGCGTGCAGGTCCGGCCGGGGCCGGCTGTCACGACAGGCTTCGGCGAGGTAGGTGAACTCGTTCATGATGCCGACCACGCTGCGGTTGGCGGTCGGCGCGATGCGCCAGTCCCGCATCCGGTGCAGTTCCTCGTCCACGATCGCGACCGGTGCGCCGTGCGCGGATAGCACCGCGGCGATCTGTGCGGGGATCCTGGCCGGCAGGCTGCCCGCCGGGGCCAACGGCATCAGGACGGGCAGCAGCGTGGGTTCGTTGACCAGCAGGACAACCTGGGGTCGCCAGAACAGGGCGATCGCGTACGACTCGCCCAGCAGTGTGGTCGAGTCCTCGCCCTCGCCCTGGTCGGGTCGACCGAGCCGGTGAAGCAGCTTCCTGGTGGCGCGCACCGTGAGCACCATCTCATCCTGCCGGTCCGATGAGCAGTCGTGGACGCCAGCCCGGGCGACCGGTGGTCGGTAGGTCCGGCCGGCGCCGCACGCGTTTGAGGCGGGTCGCGAACGATGGGGGAGGCGTGGTGGTCCACGCCGGCCTCAGCGAGGTGCCGACGCCTTACTGGCTGTTGCCGTACGTGACTATGGATCTCCGGGTGCTCCGATGGTGCTCGTACGTCGGCTATCTGGCCGGATTTCCCGTACCGATTCAGCACGCCGGTAACGGTCCTCTCCGCGAGCGAGATCCACCGTAGAGGGTCAGCGCGCGGACCAGCCGATACTCCCGAGCACAAAACAACGGCCCACCGGACGGAACCGGTACGCCGTTACCAAAAGTAGTGATCTTCACCGGTTCGGACTACGGATCAGAAGGTTGGGGGTTCGAATCCCTTCGGGCGCGCAAGATCATATAGCGCCTGGCCTGCGGAAACGCGGGCCAGGCGCCGATCTTTGTCTGTCCCTTGTGGATGATCGTGTGCTCCTACGGTGCTCGTCCGACGCGGACACTTCCGTGCGGGGTTCGTCCGGCGCGCTACATGTGCGTGTCGGCCAGTCCTCATCAGTCCTGATCTCGGGGCGTTGCCGAACGCCGCACATCAGCCTGACGTCGCACCGAGTGCCTTCCGACTGGCGTGATCGGCGCGGAGGCGTTCGTGGCTGTCGTCGCCATCCCCCCGCCGGGCGCGTCGCCAACCAGCCAAGACCAGCTGCACTCATCTAGTCCTCAAGTAAGCGAGGTTCGGCGCTGAGGGCGCCTGTCGGCGTCGAAGCGTGCGGATGATGTCTATGTGAGGGTCGCCGGGGCGGTTGGTGGTTCCGGAGGTCGACTGGAAGCCTGTATCTGTGTCCGCTTTGATGTGGTTTTGATCGTCGGTTGTCGGGGCTGGACGTTGGGGGTCGCCGTCGCGGGTGCGCGACGGTGCTGTGGTGACGCGGCCGGTCTGGGTGTCATCCGTAGCCGAAGCGGATGCGTTCGGTGGTGGCCCAGGCGCTGAAGAACCGGTCCACGTGGACGGTGTAGGCGGCCAGGCGCACGACGATGGTGCGGGCCCGGACGATGACCATGGCGGGGATGCGGATGACGGTGTCGAGGAAGCGCTTGTACTCCATGCGGATGAAGGCGGTCCGGTCTTGCTTGCGGTGCATCATCATCGCGTGCCAGGACTTGATGTTCCAGGCGAGAGCGGCGATGAGCATGTAGGCCCAGTTGCTGAGCAGGTCGTCGACGGGGGCGTGCAGGGCGCCGAGGCCGGACTTGAGTTGGCCGTGAATGTTCTCCTGGTCGCAACGCTGGTTGGCCAGTTCGACGATCTGCGCCGGGGTGTGGGTATCGGCGGGGTAGGTGGTGACGTAGAAGAAGTAGCGGATCTCATCGATAAGTACGTGTTCGCCCTTGGTGCGGCTGATGTTCTTACGCACCACCACGACCCGGTAGGCGCGCTTGCATTTGCCGGGCCGGTAGGTGAACTCGGCGACGTCTTCGTAGTTGAGCCGCAGGTTGACAAACCCGCGTTCGGTGATGACTTCCCGCTTGCGGTTGTGCCGCCGTGCCCGGGTGGTGTCGGTCTTGGTCTCGTACGGCGCCGGGCGCTGCAGCCGCTTCCACGCCGAAGGGTCCAGTGTTTCGGCTCGGGCGCGCAGGGCGGCGATGTTGTCGGTACCCAGGACGAAGTCGACCTGCTCGGACCACCGGTCGAAGTTGGCGGTCAAAGCGAAGTCGGTGTCACCGCGCAGGCACACCCGTGCCGCGTGGGGCGTCACCAGGGCGATCGCCTTGTCGATCCAGGTCGCGGCGTCTAGATGGCTGGGCGCGTTGCCCGGCCGATTGACCAGGAACAGCACCT
>JAEHDK010000787.1 GCA_016880465.1 Micromonosporaceae bacterium | reverse complement strand
TGGACAACGGACCGGAGGGCCGGCTGCATCACGCGGCCGGCCACGCGGTTCGAGGTCGAGGACGGCGACGTTGTCGCCACCGTCGCTCCGGAGCTCTCAAACGCCGCCGCCGACGTCCTGTGGCGTGTGATCGAGAAAGCGATGAGGAGATGAACAGACCTATGAGCTTCGCTTTCTACGGACGTGTGTCCACGGAGGATCAACAAGACCCCCAAGCGTCGAAAGACTGGCAGCTGTCCCGAGCACGCAGCCTCATCGAACCGGTGGGAGGCCGCATCGTCGAGGAATTCTTCGACATTGGCCTGTCCCGGGCTCTGCCGTGGAAGCGCCGCCCACAGGCGCTACGCCTGCTCGACGCCATCAAGAGCCCCTGGCGCCGGTTCGACGCAGTCGTCATCGGCGAGCCGCAGCGTGCCTTCTACGGCAGCCAGTTCGGCATGACCTTCCCGGTCTTCGTGCACTACGGCGTCGGCCTGTGGGTTCCCGAGGTCGGCGGTGCCATCGATCCGGGAAGCGACGCTCACGACCTGGTCATGGCGCTGTACGGCGGGATGAGCAAAGGCGAACGCAACCGCATCAAAATCCGAGTCCGGTCAGCCATGAAGGCCCAGACCGAATTGGAGGGCCGATTCCTCGGCGGCCGCCCGCCGTATGGCTACCGCCTCGCTGACGCAGGCCCCCACCCCAACCCGGCCAAGGCTGCCGAAGGCAAGCGACTACACAGGCTGGAACCCGACCCGGTCACCGCACCCGTCGTACATCGCATCTTCACGGAATACGTCTCCGGTCGCGGCATGACCTCCATCGCGCGCGGCCTGACCCGTGACGGCATCGCCTGCCCGTCGGCATACGACCGCGAGCGCAACCCGCACCGCAACACCGAGGTCTGGGAGACCTCGGCCATCCGAGCCATCCTGATCAACCCCCGCTACACGGGACGTCAGGTATGGAACAAGCAGCGCACGGACGAGGTCCTCCTCGACGTCGAAGACGTCTCCCTCGGCCACGAGAACAAACACCGGTGGAACGACCTCTCGAATTGGGTGTGGTCAGCCAAGATCGCCCATACGCCGTTGATTTCTACGGTCTTGTTCGAGCAGGCCCAACAAAACGTGCGGGTATATGGCACGAACGGCGAGGCTGGCAAAGCGGCACGCCGCAGCACCCGTGCGTACCTTTTCCGCGGCTTGCTCAGATGCGGCCTTTGCGGGCGTCTCATGGTCGGCAGCTTCAATCATGGACGCGTCTACTACCGGTGCAAAGCGTCCCGCGACTATGTGCGCCAGCACAGGGTCGACCATCCGCCGTGCCTGTACCTTCGGCAGGAGTCACTCACCGGACCAATCGACCAGTTCCTGCATGAGGAACTCGGCGAGCGGATTCTGTCAGAAACGCTAGGCCGCTTGGCCGCCGCACAGCATCGCAGCATCACCCTGCTCGAGAACGATGACGTCGAGGAAGCCCGGTGGCGGCAAACCATCGCCGACTGCGACGGAAAGCTCAAGCGGTACAGGGCGGCCCTCGACGCCGGGGGCGACCCAGCGCTGATCGCCGGATGGATCAAGGAAATCACGGCAATCAGGGCAGCCACGCAGGCGATGCTCGGCGCGAAGCCCGGAAGGCGCCAGCGCCTCACCGAAGATCAGATCGCGAAGATCGTCGAAGGGTTAGGCGGGCTGCTCGCCCTGCTTCACAACGCCGACCCATTGGACCGGACCGAGATCTACGCCCGCGTCGGCCTGCAGATGACCTACCGGCCCGGCACCGAAACAGTGATCGCCGAGGTAATATCCCCGGCGATCGATGGTGTACTTGATGTGTGTCCGAGGGGGGACTTGAACCCCCACGCCCTTGCGGGCACTAGCACCTCAAGCTAGCGCGTCTGCCATTCCGCCACCCGGACCTGCGCGTACACACTACACGGCCGAGCGGCGTCGCGCGGCAATGCGGGGGCCGGGCTGGCGTACCACGGCCCCCGGCAGGCAGCATGGCGGGCGTGTCCGCCCCCACCCATCTCGCCGCCGTGGTGCAGAACGCTCGGTTGCTGCGCGAACGCGGTGACCTGGTGGGCGCCCGTACGGTGTTGGCGCAGGCCATCGAGGTGGCGGGCAGCGCGTACGGTCCGGATCACCCCGACGTCCTGCACACCGCGCGGTTGCTCGCCTCCGTCCACCGGGAGCTCGGCGAGCTGACCGCGGCCCGGCGCACGGTCGAGGAGGCGCTCGCCGCCGGCCAACTCAGCCTGGCCGAGGACCACCCCGCGATGCTGCTGCTCACGTACGACCTGGGCCTGGTCGCCGACGAGCTGGGCAACCGGCACGAGGCGCGGCGGAACCTGGGTACGGTCGTGCGGCTCGGCCCTGCGGCCCTCGGCGAGGCCCACCCGGCCGTGCAGGCGGCCGCCGCGTACCTGGCACCGCCGGGCGAGGGCGGGGAGGCCAGACCACCCGCCGCCGAACCACAATGGGCCCCGCCACCGCTCCCGCAATCGCCGGTTCCACCAGCACGGCCACCGCGGATCAGCTCGGCGCCGGCGTACCACCGGCTGCGGTCCCGTCGCACCCCGATGCTGGTGATCGGCGTGGTCGCGGCCTTGGCGCTCGTCGCGGCGCTGGTCACCGTGGTGATGGTGGTCAATCCCGGCGGGTCCGGTCCCCCGCGCGCTGCCCCGACGACCGCCTCGGCTGGCGCTGTTGCGCCGCAGCGGCCGGCGCCGACCGGAGTGCGGCTCCGCGACGAGGGCGGCACCATCACGCTTACCTGGGAGGATCAGTCAGGTGGTACGACGCCGTTCATCGTCTCGGTTGCGCGCGCCGGCGAGCAGGCCCGGCCATTCGCGAACCTGCCGGTTGGCCGCACGAGCTACACGGTGAACGGACTCAACCCGCGGCTGGAGTACTGCTTCACCGTCGTCGCCGTGTACTCGACGGAGAACTTCGCGGTGTCGGAGCTGGTGTGCACCAAGCGCACCCCGCCGAGTGGTACGCCGTCGAGCAGCCGTCGCTGACCGCGACCTGCGCGCGACCGGAGGTCATCCACAGCCGCCCTGGCCACTGTCCACAGGCGCACCCGGCCGGTACCGGCCGGCGCCGCGCAGCCAATATGATGTGGTCCGGTTTTGGGTGGAACGCCAACGACGTGTACGGATGTCATTGTCCGGGACAGTACGAGGGGCGGCGGCCGGCGTGGCGGCTTGGGTGGGCGAACGGGCAGACCGGCGCGGACGGGCACGCGACACGATCGTCACGATCGGCACGGTGGTCGGGCTCGTGGCCGCGATGGCGCTGACGCTCTTCGGGCTTGGGGCCGCGGAGCACGCGGTGGCCAGCTACGACGCGAGCTCCTGGCTATGGAGTGCGCCAAAGGGCGAGGTCGCCCGGGTCAACGGCGTCACCGGCCAGGTCGACACGCGATACCAGGTGCCGGGCACGGCGGGCCACTCGATGCAGGTGACGCAGACCGACCGCTACCTGGTGCTGCGGGACCAGGCCACCGGCCTGATCAGCGCCATCGACCTCACGAGCCTCCAGGTCGCCGCGACCACCCCGTCGACCGCGGGAGTCGGCGTCAGCGTGGCATTGGCCGGCGACGCGGTCTTCGTCATCGACGCCGTGCAGGGCATCGTCCGCCAGCTCGACCCGCTCACGCTCGCGCCGGTCGGCGAACCGGTCCGGTTCCCGCCGGGCATCGCGGGCGGCACCTTCGACGGCACCGGCCGGTTGTGGATCGCGGTGCCGACCGAGGGGACGATGGTCGCGGTACGCCCGGCGCCGAGCCCGTCGTCCAGTGCCGCACCGCACGGCGGCGCCGGCGGCGGCGCCCTGACGCCGCGGGAGGAGCGCACCGTGCCGGTCGCCGCGCCGAACCACGAGCTGGTGGTCTCCGCGCTCGACGACGGCGTGGCCGTGCTCGACCGCACCACCGCCACGCTGACGACCCTGCGCGGGCCGGCGGTCCGCAACCGGGTGCTCGAGCTGTCCGGCCCGGGCACGCTGCCCGACCGGACCGCCGGTTCGGCCGTTCCAGTCACCCTCGTCGATGACCGGCACGTCTACCTAGTCGACGGCGACCAGGTGCACGACTTCACGGTCCCCGGCGCGGGCGCCGGGCTGCGGCCGTGCGTGGCCTGGTCCGGCCGCTTCTACTGCCCGGACGACGCGACGGCCACGGTCTACGCGTTGAGCCGGACCGGCCAGCTTCTCGACACCATCGTGGTGGCCGGCGCGAACGGGCCACTCGAGCTCGACGTCCGGGAGCACCGGTTGTTCATCAACGCGCCCAACTCAGCCGCCGCTCGCGTCGTCGACGAGCAGCACAAGGTCCGGGTCGTCAACAAGTTCGTCAACAACATCCTGGGTGGCGACCCACCGCCGCCCACCCCGCCGGCCCAGCCGCCGAAACCGGTGGTCGGCAAGCCGGATGCGCCGGCCAGCGTCACCGCGTCGGCGGGCAACGCCACCGCGCGGGTGACCTGGAAGCCCGCCAAGCCGAACGGTGCGGCGATCATCCGGTACGTCGTCGAGGGCGACGGCAAGAGCTACCAGGTCGGCGCCAACCAGCGAGCCCTCGACATCACCGGCCTGGTGAACGGCACGACGTACCGGTTCTCCGTCTACGCCGTGAACGCCAAGGGCGCCGGGCCCAAGCGGACGAGCAACCCGGTCACGCCGACGTCCGACGTGCCCGACCCGCCGGTCAGTGTCACGGCCACCGAGAACCCGACCGGCACCGTCACCGTGACCTGGCCGGCCGCGAACGGGCAGGGCCACAAGATCACGCAGTACGCGGTGACCGCCATCTCCGCCGGCGCCAGCGAAGAACTGGGCAGGGTCGCGGCCACCACCATGACGGTCGATGCCGGCAAGCTCACCTACGGCACGCAGTACGCGTTCAGCATCGTCTCCATCAACGACATCGGCGCGGGCTCCAAGCCGTCGCCACCGAGCAACACGGCCGTGCCGTACACGAAGCCGGGCGCCGTGAAGAATCTGGCGGCGGCGACCGTGAACGCGCCGGGCACGGTCCGGGCCACCTGGCAGCCGGCCGACTCGAACGGGCGGCCGATCACCAAGTACGTGGTGACGGCGGCCGGCAGGTCGCAGGACGTCACGGGCACGGCCGTGCAGCTCAACGGGTTCGGCCCGGGCCAGTCGGTCACGATCGCCGTCAAGGCCGTCAACGCGGCCGGCGAGGGCCCCGAGGACAGCGCGACCGCGCGGACGATCGCGCCGCCGACCGTGACGCTGACCGGCAAGTCGGGTGCCGTCAACTCGATCACGGTCGGGTTCTCGGCCAACGACAACGGCAGCCCGCTGGCCTGCTCGATATCTGTGGAGGGCAGCGCGCCGGTCGGCATCGGCTGCGGCGGCGGTACGGTCGGCGGGCTGTGGCCGGGCCGGACGTACCGGTACACCGTCACGGTGACCAATGCCGCGGGCTCGGCGAGCGCGTCCGACTCGGTCGCCACCGCGGCGCTCGCCGGCACGGTCATCTGCAACAACCAGTCGCAGTGCGGGCTCAACGCACCTGGCGGCGGCGTCTGGGTGTACAGCGCCCCGACGCAGCACCCGCCGCCCGGCCAGGCGGTCAACGACACCAGCTCGCCGAGCCGGTACGAAGCCACCTGCTGGGCGCCCGACACGGACGGCACCTTCATCGACGCCCGACCGTGGGGTGGCAAGCGGGACAACCGGTGGATCCGCATAAGGTTCCAGGGCGACAACTACATCCCGTTCGCCTGGTTCACCCTGGACGGCGGCGACAACATCGGGCAGCTGCCCCAATGCTGAACCAGGAGCCGTCGTGACCGAGCCCGGACCGCCGCCCAACCACACCGAGATCGCGGCGTTCAACGAGACGGCCCACCGGTTGGCCGCCGCGATCGGTACGGTGATCCTCGGCAAGGCCGAGGTCATCCGGCTCGCGCTCACCGCACTGTTCGCCCCTGGACACATCCTCATCGAGGACGTGCCCGGCGTCGGCAAGACCACGCTGGCCCGGGCG
>JAEHDK010000786.1 GCA_016880465.1 Micromonosporaceae bacterium | reverse complement strand
TTCGCTGAACGACGCGGTGAAGTTCTCGATCTTCTCGCCCATCACGCCTTTGACTTCCTGGCCGCCGCCGGCCACCGGATGGGCCGCGCCGATGTTGCCCGAACGCAGGTTGCCCGAGCCGTAGTCGAGTACGACCACAGTGGACACTCAGCCACCCCCCGGCAGGAGCCAGGCGACGCCGCCCCCGACCGCGAGGAGGGCGAGCAGCACGGTGGCGACGATCGCCCCCCGGGACGCGCCCTGCTGGCGCATCGACCACGCGCCGCCGGCGAGCACGCCGCCGAGCGCGAACAGCAGGACTGGCAGCACGACCTTCACAGCACGCCCTTGGTGCTCGGCACGCCGGTGGCGCGCGGGTCGAATGCCACGGCCTCGCGCAACGCCCGGGCGACCGCCTTGAACTGCGCCTCAACGACGTGGTGCGCGTCCGGCTGGGCGCCGGCCCGCCCGGCCCGCAGGACCACGACGTGCAGGGTCAGCCGGGCCGCCTGGCCGAGCGACTCCCAGACGTGCCGGGTGAGGCTCGTCGGGTACACCGGGCCGACGTACGGCGCCAGGCCGACCGGCTCCTCGTGCACCACGTACGGCCGGCCGGACAGGTCGACCGCCGCCTGGACGAGTACCTCGTCGAGGGGGATCACCGCGGCGCCGTACCGCCGGATGCCCTGCTTGTCGCCGAGCGCCTCGACGAGTGCGGCACCGAGCGCCAGCGCGGTGTCCTCCACCGTGTGGTGCGCATCGACCTCCAGGTCGCCGGCCGCGCGCACGGTCAGGTCCACCGCGCCGTGCCGCGCGAGCTGGCCGAGCATGTGGTCGTAGAACCCGATGCCGGTCGACACGTCGGCCCGCCCCGACCCGTCGAGCCCCAGCTCGACGAGCACCTTCGTCTCGGCGGTGGCGCGCTCGATCCGCGCCGTACGGGTCATGCGTACTCCTCTCGGTCCGGCTGGCCGGGGCCGGTCCACGGTTGCTCCCGCAGCACGCCGGTGAGGGCGGCCAGGAATGCGTCGGTCTCGGCCGCCGTACCGGCGGTGACCCGGAGCCACCCGGGCAGCCCGACGTCGCGTACGAGCACCCCCCGGTCGAGCAGCGCCCGCCAGGCCGCCGGCCCGTCGGCGAACTGTCCGAAGAGGACGAAGTTGGCGTCGCTCGGCGCCACCGCCAGGCCGTACGCCGTCAGCGTCGCGACGAGCCGGTCCCGCTGCGCCTTGATCGCCTCGACGGTGCCGAGCAGGGCGGGCGCATGCGCCAGCGCTGCCCGGGCGGCCGCCTGGGTCAGCACGGACAGGTGGTACGGCAGGCGGACGAGCTGCACCGCGCCGACCACCTTCGGGCTGCCCGCGAGATAGCCCACCCGGCCGCCCGCGAACCCGAACGCCTTGCTCATCGTGCGGGTCACCACCAGCCGCTCGTGTCCGTCCAACAAGGACAGTGCGCTGGCCGTACCGGGGCGGGCGAACTCGGCGTACGCCTCGTCGACGATGACGATCCCGGGCGCGACCGCGAGCACCGCCTCGACGACCGCGAGCGGCAGCGCGGTGCCGGTCGGGTTGTTCGGCGAGCACAGGAACACGACGTCCGGCCGGTGCTCGGCCACCTGCGCGGCGGCCGACTCCGGGCCGAGCGTGAAGCCCGGCGATCGGCGGCCGTCCAGCCAGGCCGTCGCGGTACCGGCGGCGAGCAGCGGGTGCATCGAGTACGCCGGCGGGAAGCCGAGCGCCCGCCGGCCCGGCCCACCGAACACCTGCAACAGCTGCTGCTGGATCTCGTTGGAGCCGTTGGCGGCCCACACGTGTGCGGCGGTCCGGCCGTGGCCGAGGTAGCGCGCGAGATCCTCGCGCAGCGCCAGCGCATCGCGGTCCGGGTACCGGTTGAGGTCCCGCACCGCCGCCCCGAGCGCCTTCTCGATCGCGGCTGCCACCTCGTCGGGCGGCGGGTACGGGTTCTCGTTCGTATTGAGCCGGACCGGTACGTCAGGCTGCGGCGCCCCGTACGGCGTCCGGCCGCGCAGCCCCGCCCGGATCGGCAGGCCGGCGCCGCTCACGGGAGCCTCGCGGTGATCGCCTGACCGTGCGCCGGCAGGTCCTCGGCGGTGGCGAGCGTCACCACATGCGGCGCCACGTCGCGCAGCGCCGCCGCGTCGTACTCGACGACCTGGACCCCGCGCAGGAACGTGCCCACCGACAGCGCGGCCGAGTGCCGGGCACAGCCCCCGGTCGGCAGTACGTGGTTGGACCCGGCACAGTAGACGCCGAGCGAGACGGGCGAGTACGCGCCGACGAACACCGCACCCGCGTTGCGGACCCGCCGGGCCAGGGCCCGGGCGTCGCGCGCGTGGATCTCCAGGTGCTCGGCGGCGTACGCGTCGGCCACCCGTACGCCCGCGTCGAGGTCGGCCACCAGGATCGCCGCCGACTGCGCGCCGGTGAGCGCGGCGGTGATCCGCTCGGTGTGTTTGGTGGCCGCCACCTGCCGCACCAACTCGTCGTCCACAGTAGCGGCAAGAGCCGCGGACGGCGTGATCAGTACGCTCGCCGAGAGCTCGCCGTGCTCGGCCTGGCTGATCAGGTCGGCCGCCACGTGTACCGGGTCGGCCGTGTCGTCGGCCAGGATCGCGACCTCGCTGGGCCCGGCCTCGGCGTCGATCGCGACCAGCCCGCGCAGCAGCCGCTTCGCCGCGGTCGTGTAGACGTTGCCCGGCCCGATGACGAGGTCCACCGGCGCGCACTCGCCCGGGACCCCGTACGCCAGCATCGCGATCGCCTGCGCGCCGCCGACCGCGTAGACCTCGTCGACGCCGAGCAGCGCGCTGACCGCGAGGATCGTCTGATCGGGCAGCCCGGTCGTCCGCCGGGGCGCACTCGTCACCGCGATCGACCGGACGCCGGCGAGCCGGGCCGGCACCACCCCCATGATCACGCTGGACGGCAGCGGCGCGATCCCGCCCGGTGCGTAGACGCCGACCCGCGCGACCGGCCGCCAGGTCTGCGTCACGGTGCCGCCGGGCACGATCTCGGTTCTGAACTCGGTCGGGCGCTGGGCGGCGTGGCCGCGCTCCACCCGGGCGATCGCCTCGCGCAGCGCCGCGTGCACATCGGCGTCGAGGCCGGCCAGGGCGGCGTCCACGGTGGCCGGCGCTACCCGCAGCTCCGCCAGGTCGACCCCGTCGAAGCGGCGCGTCGCCTCCCGGACAGCCGCACCACCGCGATCGCGTACCGCCTCGACGATCGGCCGCACCACGTCGACCGCGGCCGACACGTCGAGCCCGGCTCGGGGCAGCAGGCCCTGGGCGGACGCCGCGTCCGCGTCGATGCCCCGCAGGTCGATCCGGTTCAGCACTGGGCAAGTCTAGATCGCAGCCGGCAACCGAGCGCTTTCGGGCGGACGCCGCGCCAGTACCTGGTCGTCGCCGGCCGCGGCCGCCCGCGGTCGTGGCCCGACCGACGCTGGCGTGCCGGAGCTAGGCTCGGCCGATGGGCCGTGCGCTGCCGCTGTTCCCGCTCGGCACCGTCCTGTTTCCCGGGCTGGTGTTGCCCTTGCACGTGTTCGAGGAGCGGTACCGCGCGCTGGTCCGCCACCTGATATCGCTGCCCGAGGGGCAACCGCGCGAGTTCGGCGTGATCGCGATCCAGCGGGGCTGGGAGGTCGAGCAGGTCCCGGCGGGGCCGCCGCGCGACGGCGACGAACCGGTCACCGGGCCCACCACCCGCGCCGCGCTCACCCTGCACGAGATCGGATGTACGGCCGAGCTGCGGCAGGTCACCGAGCACCCGGACGGCCGGTTCGACCTCGTCACCGTCGGGCGGCGGCGGTTCCGGCTGGCCGGCGTCGACCCGGGCACGGCACCGTACCTGGTCGCCGACGTGGAGTACCTGACGGAGTCGGTCGGCGAGCCGGAGCTGGCCGAGCGGCTGGCCGCCCGCGTCCTTGCCGTCTTCCAGCGGTACCTCGCGCTGATCCGACCGGATCGGGAGCCGGTCGGCGAACAGCTGCCCGAGGATCCCACCGTGCTGTCCCACCTCGTCGCCGCGACGGCGGTCCTGGCGCTGGACGATCGTCAACGCCTGCTCGCCCAGCCCGACACGGTGTCCCGGCTGCGCGCCGAACTGGCCCTGCTCAACCGCGAGGAGAGCCTGCTTCGCCGGGTACGGGCCATTCCGGTGCCGTTGGCGGATCTGGCGGTGCCGACCAGCCCGAACTGACCTCCCGGTAGGCCCGGTAC
>JAEHDK010000785.1 GCA_016880465.1 Micromonosporaceae bacterium | reverse complement strand
GGTGCTGACCGCCGAGACCGCGCGTACGGTGGCCCGCCGCGGGCACACCCGCATCGTCCAGACCCACCACGGCTTCGTGATGGCCTCCGCCGGCATCGACTCGTCCAATGTGGACCGCCAACACCTCGTACTGCTGCCGAAGGATCCGGACGCGTCGGCCCGGTCGCTGCGGGGGGCGCTGCGCGAGCGGCTCGGCATCGACGTCGCGGTGGTCGTCTCGGACACGATGGGCCGGCCGTGGCGGGTCGGCCTGACCGACATCGCGCTCGGCGCCGCGGGCATCGACGCGCTGCGCGACTACCGCGGCGAGTTCGACGCCTACGGCAACGAGATGCACATCACCCAGATGGCCGTCATCGACGAGCTGTCGAGCGCGGCCGAGCTGGTCAAGGGCAAGAGCGATCTGGTACCGGTGGCCGTGGTGCGCGGCTTCGGCAGCCGACCCGGGGCGCCCGACGGGCCGGGCGCGGCGGTCCTCATCCGCGACCCCGACCAGGACCTGTTCTCGCTGGGTACGGCCGAGGCGCGCAGCCAGGCCCTGCGTACGGCCGCCACGCTGACGTCGCGCGTCGCGGTGCTGGCCGGCGCCGGCCTTAACGACGTCGAGGTGGCCGCCGCCCTTGGCCGCGCGCTGGCGCTGGTCCGGCCGGTTGCCACGCCGGGCACGGTGTTCACTGTGGACGGTGGGTCGGTCCGGGCCACCGGCACCGATCCGATCGCGCTCGGCATGGATCTGCACCGGCTCCGGATCGCCCTGTTCGCCGAGGGGTTGGCCGCGACCGTACGGCCGCTGCCGGACGGGGCCGGCGCCGACGTGCTGGTGGGCCCGGCCGAGCCGCCGGCCGGCCGGCGCTGACCCGTACCGGCCCGCTACAGGTACGCCGCCAGGTCGCTGGCGCGCATCTGCTCGACCAGGTGCTTGATGTCCTGCACGCGGTCGCGGGCGCACACGAACACCACGTCCGGCGTGTCGACGATGACCGCGTTGGTGATCCCGAGGGTGGCGACCAGGCGGCCACCGGCAGGCACCACCACGAGGCCGGCCGAGTCGTGGGTGAGGACCGCCGAGCCCTGAACCTGGTTCACGGTGACCGCGCCGCCGGACTCGGTCGGTGCGAGGAGCTCACCGAGCGCGTCGAAGTCGCCCACGTCGATCCAGTCGAAGCTGCCCGGTACGGTCACCACGTTGCCCGCGGCGGCCGCACCCTCCATCACCGCATAGTCGATGGCGATCCGCGGCAGCGTCGGCCAGACCCGCGCGAGCACCTGGTCGCGCAGCTCGGTGTGCCAGGCGGCGGCGATCTCGGTGATCGCCGCGTGCATCGCCGGCTGCTGCCGGGCCAGCTCGGCCAGCAGGACCCGGGCGCGGAAGACGAACATGCTGGCGTTCCACAGGTACCGGCCGGACCGGACGAATGCCTCGGCCGTCTGCGCGTCGGGCTTCTCGGTGAACTCCGCCACCCGGTACACCGGCAGCCCGGGCAGCTGGTCGCCGCACTTGAGGTAGCCGAACGCCGTGTCCGGCCCGCTGGGCTTCAGCCCGACCGTCACCAGGTAACCCGCCTCGGCACCCTCGATCGCCCGCCGGACGTCCTGCCGGAACCCGTCGACGTCGCGGATGAGCTGGTCGGCCGCGAACGAGCCCACCACGGCGTCCGGGTCGCGTTCGTGGAGGACGGCCGCGGCCAGCGCGATGGCGGCGCAGGAGTCCTTGGGGGACGGCTCGACGAGGAAGTTGCGCTCGGGTATGTCGGGCAGCTGGCGGGCGACTCCGGCGACGTGGGTCGCGCCGGTCACGACGTACGTGCGGTCGGGCGGCGCGAGCGGGGCCAACCGGGCCACGGTGGCCTGGAGCAACGACTCCGGCGTACCGGTGAGGGCGTGCAGGAACTTGGGGTTGTCTGCCCGGGACAGCGGCCACAGGCGGGTACCGCTACCACCGGCAGGAATTATGGCATAGAACACATACCCATCATGCCCAACCGGGTTATCCGGCAACCGCGCGGGTCCAGGCGCCGATGTGCACCTCGGCACTCGACTCCCAGGTGAACTCGCGGGCCCGTTCGGCACCCGCCTTGGCCAGTGCCAGCCGGCGCGGCTCGTCGTCGAGCAGCGCCGCGAGGTCGTGACCGATCTGCTGGGGGTCCTCGCTGGTGTACGCGACCGCGTCCCCACCCACCTCCGGCAGCGAGAGCCGGGGCGTGGTGAGCACCGGTGCGCCGCACGCCATCGCTTCCAGGATGGGCAGGCCGAAGCCCTCGCCGTAGGACGGGTACGCCGCGACCAGTGCGCCGCCGAGGTAACCCGGGAGGTCGGCGTACCGCAGGTACCCCGGCCGGAGCAGGCGCAGGTGCGCCGGCACCTCGGCGACGGCGCGGTCGATCTCGTCGTCGTGGCCCTGCCCACCGGCGATGACCAGCGCAGGCGGGTCGTCGCGCTCGGCGACCGCGAGCACCCAGCCGCGGATCAGGTTCGGCACGTTCTTGCGCGGCTCCTTGGCGCCGAGGAACGCCACGTAGGCGGTCGCGCCGAGGCCGAGCCGGGCCCGGACCCGGGCCTTCTCGTCGTCGCTCGGCGCGTGGAAGGCGACCGGGTCGACCCCGTGGTACGCCACGTCGATCCGGGTCGGGTCGGCGTCCAGCAGCCGGATCAGCTCGTCGCGGGTCGCCTTGCTCGGGACGATCACCCGGGCGGCCCGGCGCAGCGAGGTCTTGATCGCCGAGCGGAAGAACGTGCGCCTCGACTTGTCGTAGTGCTCGGGCTCGGTGAAGAACGTCGCGTCGTGCACCGTCACCGTCACCGGGGCGCTGGATCGCAGCGGACAGGTGTAGAACGGCGAGTGCAGGACCTGGGCACCGACCTGCTGGGCGAGCAGCGGCAGCCCGGTCTGCTCCCAGGCGAGCCGGGCGGGCCGGTGTGCGGCCGCGGCGGGCGCGGCAACCACCTGCGCCGCGGGCAGCAGCCGGGTGTAGCGCTCGGCGTCGGTGCGCTGCGTCACGACGACGAGGTCGACCGAGGGTCCGCTGCCGGTGCCGAGGACGCCGAGCAGGCCATCGACGTAGCGGCCAACGCCGCCACGGTCCGCCGGGACGCTTGTGGCGTCGAACAGCACGCGGGGCGGACGACCGGAGGTCACGGGGCAACTCCTCGAATGGGGGTGTGGTCTGGTGACATTCAACACTGGTCACCAGCCTACGCCGGGCGGGGGACCCGCTCCTGCCAGCGACGCGACAGATCGCGCACGGTCAGCGAAACAACAACACACGGTGGTACGACGAAAGGCTCACGAGAAGGTATGTCACGCTCTGTCCCCGACGTGCTCGCCGCGGCCGTGGCGACGGATCCGGCCCGCCCGTTGATCACGTACTACGACGACGCCACCGGCGAACGTACCGAGCTGTCCGGCGCCACGCTGGACAACTGGGTGGCCAAGACCGCGAACCTGCTCGTCGACGGCCACGGGCTCGGGCCCGGCGACACCGCGGCCGTCCTGCTGCCACCGCACTGGCAGACCGCGGCGGTGCTGCTCGGCTGCTGGTCGGCCGGGGTCGGGGTCGGACCCGAGGGTTCGGCGGCGGACATCGGGTTCGCGACCCCGGACCGGCTGGCCCGGGCCGACGCCACCGACGTCTACGTCCTCGGCCTCGCCCCGCTGGCCGCGCCCCTGCGGCCCGGACCACCGGCCGGCGTCGCCGACTACGTGGTCGAGGTACGCGGCCACGGCGACCGGTTCACTGTGTCGGGGGTGCGGCCGGGCACGGTCGCCGCCTGGTACGAGACCCCGCTGACGCAGGAGGAGCTGGTGTGCCGGGCCGCCGATCGAGCCCAGGCGCACGGCCTCGGCCCCGGCGACCGGGTGCTCCTGGCCGCCGCGCGCAGCCCCGACCCGGTCGACTGGCTGCTGGCTCCGCTGGTCGCCGGGGCCTCGATCGTCCTTTGTGGACATATCGACCCGGCGCGGACAGCCGGCCGGATCGCGGCCGAACGGATCACCCGCGACCTGACCGGCGAGCGGGCCGACTAGCTGTCCGCGGCCGCCTTCTGGCGCGCCCGGCCGAACGCGGCGAACGCCGCCAGGGACTCCGGGTTCGCCAGCGCGCCGGTCGCGGCGGCGACGTCCACCGGGGTACCGGTGAGGATGCGTTTCACCGGCACCTCGAGCTTCTTCGCGGACAGCGTGCGCGGGACGGCCCGTACCTGGTGGATCTCGTCGGGTACGTGCCGCGGCGACAGCGCGGTACGCAGTTCCCGGCCGATCCGGGCGCGCAGCGGCTCGTCCAGCTCCAGACCGTCGGCCAGCACCACGAACAACAGCAGGTCGCCGGCCCCACCCGCGGGGTCCTCCAGGTGCACGACGACCGAGTCGACGACCTCGTCCAGCCCCTCCACGACCGCGTAGAACTCGGCGGTGCCGAGGCGTACGCCGCCCCGGTTCAGGGTCGCGTCGGACCGGCCGGTGATCACGCAGGTGCCCCGTTCGGTGATCGTGATCCAGTCGCCGTGCCGCCACACGCCGGGGAAAACGTCGAAGTAGGCCGCGCGGTACCGCTCCCCCGTCGGGTCGTTCCAGAAGCCGACCGGCATGCTCGGCATCGGTGCGGTGATCACCAGCTCGCCGAGCCGGCCGATGACCGGCTGGCCCTGCGGGTCGTACGCCTCGACCCGGGCGCCGAGGCAGCGACAGGAGATCTCGCCCTCGTAGACGGGCAGCAGGGCGGTGCCGCCGACGAAACCGGTGCACACGTCCGTACCCCCGGACAGGCTCTGCAGTTGAAGGTGGTCTCCCACGGCCTGGTAGACCCAGCGGAACCCCTCGGCCGGCAGCGGGGCGCCGGTCGACCCGAGCCCACCCAGCCGGCTGGTGTCCACGATGGAGCGTGGCACGACGCCGACCTTGCGGCAGGCCAGCAGGAACGGGGCCGACGTACCCAGATAGGTGAGCCCGGCCTCCGCCGCCAGGCGCCAGACCGTGGTCAGGTCGGGACTTGCCGGATCCCCGTCGAACAGCACGATCGTGGCGCCCACCGCGGGGGCCGAGACCAGGAAGTTCCACATCATCCAGCCGGTGGTGGTGAACCAGAAGAACCGGTCGGCCGGGCCCAGCTCGTGGTGCAGCGCCAGCATCTTGAGGTGCTCCAGCAGGATGCCGCCGTGGCCGTGCACGATGGGCTTGGGCAGCCCGGTCGTGCCGGACGAGTAGAGCACGTAGAGCGGGTGCGCGAACGGCACCGGCGCGAACTGGAGCGGCTCGTCCGTGTCGGCCGCCAGCTCCGCCCAGGACAGGGCGCCGTCCGGCGGCGCCCCCTCCGGGTCCAGATAGGACAGTCCAACATGGTGTACGACGGACGGCAGCGCGGCCCGGATGGCGGCCACCTCGGCCCGCCGGTCGACGTCCTTGGCGCCGTACCGGTACCCGTCGACCGTCAGCAGCACGGTCGGCTCGATCTGCTGCCACCGGTCGACCACGCTGCGCGTACCGAACTCGGGGGCGCAGGACGAGAACACCGCGCCGAGGCTGGCCGACGCCAGCAGCAGGACGTACGTCTCCGGGATGTTCGGGGCGTACGCGGCGACCCGGTCGCCCGCCGTGACGCCCAGCCGGCGCAGCCCGGCCCGGACCCGGCGCACCTGGTCGCGCAGGTCGGCGACGGTGAGCGTATGAGCCGGCCGGGTCTGCGAGTACGCGAGGACGATCGGGTCGCGGTCCGCCCGACCCGGCGCCCGCAGCACGTGCTCGGCGTAGTTGAGCTGAGCGCCGGGGAACCACTGAGCGCCGGGCATCGCACCGCCGGCCAGTACGGCGGTCGGCTCGGCGTACGCGATGATCCCGAAGTAGTCCCAGATCGACTGCCAGAAGGCGGGCAGGTCGGTGACCGACCACTGCCACAGCGCGGCGTAGTCCGGGAAGTCGAGGTCGCGCTCGGCCGCCAGCCAGTGCAGGTAGGTGCCGATCCGGGACGTCCGGCGTACGTCTGCCGGCGGGCTCCAGAGCACCTCGGCCATGATCATCCTCCCCGGGGGTAACGCCGGACCACGTAGGCCCAGTGTGCCCGGGCGATCCGACCTTACTGTGGAACGGGAGCGCACCGGGGAGGTCCGATGGCCATCACACGGCTCAACCATGCCGTACTCTTCGTCAGCAATCTCGCACGCAGCGTGGCGTTCTACACCGATGTGCTCGGCTTCACGCCGGTCGACATGGCGCCCGACCAGTTCCGCGGTGCGGCCTTCCTGCGGGCGTCCGGGTCGACCAACGACCACGATCTCGGCCTGTTCGAGGTCGCCGACGCCGGGCCGTCCCGGGCCGGCCGTACCGCCGTCGGCCTGTACCACCTGGCCTGGGAGGTCGACACGCTCACCGTGCTGGAACAGGTCGCCGCGCGGTTGGCGGAGGCCGGCGCGCTGGCCGGCTCGTCCGACCACGGTACGACCAAGAGCCTGTACGGCCGGGATCCGGACGGGCTGGAGTTCGAGATCGTCTGGCTGATCCCGGCCGACCAGCTCGACGAGGCCGCCCTCGAGAACCGCAAGCGCATCCGGCCGCTCGACCTGGCCCGGGAGAAGGACCGGTACGGCGCGGAGACCCGCGGCGGCGTGGGCATCTCGACGCCCGCCTAGCAAGCCCGAAACGCGGGGACACGCACCCGAAACGATCGCCGGGGTGCTCGGCTGGTCCCCGAGACGGTACGGTGCGCCAATGCGACATCTGTTTAGCCTGATCGCCGGCGTCGTGGTGGCGCCGGTCGCCTGGGGTCTGCTGGCCATGGGGCAGACCGGTGCCGCGGCAACGGTGGCCGCGTGGGCGGCGAGCAACGCGTTCGACACCACCGACCTGATCAAGCCAGCCGCGTACCTGGTAGCCGCGGGCATCCTCCTCGGCCTCATCGCCACCCTGCGGATCTCGCCGCTCGGCCCGCTGATCGCCGGCCTGATGTACCTGGCGGTCAATGTCGGCCTGTTCATCGACCCGTTTGCGACGCGAGACGCGATCCCCAACACGTGGGACCTGGTCAACCAGAAGATCCCGCTGCACACCCCGATGTTCAATGGCTCGCTGCTCATCGTCGGGGTGCTCCTGCTGGTCGCGGTCGTGAGCACCGGACGCTGGCGGGCCTGGCCGGTCGCTGCCGGTGCGGCCGCGGTCGCCGCGGTCGCGGTGGGCGAGCAGGTCGGCGACGCCGCGGACACCTCGGCCGCGCCCAGCTACTC
>JAEHDK010000784.1 GCA_016880465.1 Micromonosporaceae bacterium | reverse complement strand
GGCCGTCGTCTGAGTCCGGCCGGGCATCCGTTGGGTGCGCTCACCCACCTGCGCCACAGCGTGCGCCGCCAGGCTCCGCACCTGCGTTACCGGACGGATGCGGCGCGGCGCCAGCGGGACGAGTACCGGCGCCTGGCTGCGGTTTTCCGCCTCGACGCTGCGAGGCTGGCCGCCGAGGCGGCCGACCTTCGCGCCCGGACGGCCCGTCTGGACGCCGACGCTTGGGCGGCCGTCCCCGATCTCGCCGCCGTGGTCGAGGCCGCTGCCGCGCTCGACGCGCACCGCTCGGCGCTGCAGGCCGCCGCCAAAGACGCGGCGCCGCACCTGGCCGCCGTCCAAGCTGCGCAGGCCGAACTGGCCGGGTCGCTCGAGCACCACATCGCCGAGGTCACGGCGCAGCTGGAGTGGCTGGACGAGGCCGACGAGATCGCCACCCGGGCCAAGAGCCACGCCGAGACCGCGCGTCGGGCCGCAGTCGAGGAACAGGCCGCGCTGCACGCCGAGCGCGGTGAGCACACCCGCGCCGTCGACCGGATCGAGGCCCGCCAGCGGCAGCTCACTGAGCGGTCCCTCGTCCAGCCCGGTGAACGGTTGACGGCCGCGATGACACGCCTGGAGGCGGCCACCGACCAGCACCGGGCTGCCATCGAGCGGATGCGCGCCGAGATCGACCGGACCGCCGCGGTACGCGGTGAGGTGCGATCAAGGCTCCCGGCGGCACGCCGCGCGGCGGCGGAGTCGACACGCGCGCACGATTCGCTGGCCGATCAGGCCAACCGGCTGGCCGCGGCGGCGGCGGAGCTGGCCGCCGATGGCCGGCTCCGCCAGCTGGCTCAGGCCGACGATATCGATCCGATCGCCGAGTCCGACGACCTCCTCGCCGCCCTGGCGCGCGCCGTCGCGGCCACCGACGCCGACGCGCTCGACCTGCGGGTGGAGGGTACCGACGACGAGCGGGCCATCGCCGGGATCGAGGCCGGCGGCATCCTGCCGCCTCGACCCGCCGTCGAGCAGGTCGTCGAGGCGCTCGGTGCCACCGGGATCGGCGCCCAGCCCGGCTGGCGGTACCTCAGCGAGCACCACGCCGCCGATGCCGCCGGGATCGTCGCCCGCTTGCCCGAGATCGCCGACGGCGTCATCGTGTACGGCGACCCGCAGGCAGCCACCCGTGGGCTCGACGGACTGACCGTCACCGACCCGGTCGTCGTCGCGCGGGCGAGCGTGTTCACGGATCCGGGCACCGAACGGGTCGTCATCGGCCCGTCGCCGGCCCGCTACGACCCGGCCGCCGCGGCCGATGAGCTCGCCCGACGTAGGGGCCGTTCCGCTACGCGGGGACAACGGCTGGAGGCGCTCGCCGCGGGCCGCCGTCGGGACGAGGCACTCACCGCCCGGCTGCACGAGGTCCTCCGTCAGGTACCCGGCGACGGGCTCGTCGGGCTCACGGCCAGGGTGGCCGCCGCAGCTGTAGCGGCGATCGCCGCGACGACAGACCTCACCGGGCTTGTGAAGCGGGAGGACGAGCTGGAAGCCCGGCTGGCGGAGCTGCGTGCTGACCTAGCGGCGCGGCAGCAGGACCTCGCCCTGGCCAGGGACGCGCTCGCTGCCGTCGACGCCGTTCTGCGGGAGGAGCGCGAGATTGCGGCGCCCGCCCGTGCCCGACTCGAGGCGTTGCCCACGCTGATCAGCGCCGCCGGCGAGGCGGAGCATGTAGCCGAGCGGGCGATCGCGGAGGCGGACTCAGCATTGAAGGCCCAGTATCGGAGCCGCGTCGAACTCACCAGCCGCCGAAGCGGTTGGATCTCCGAACGGTCGCCCCTCGGCCCCGCTACCCCAAACACGCGGCCGCTGGACGCCGGCCGTTCCGCGCTCCAGGTCGCCGAGACAGTCCTGCGGGAACGGTTCCCCGAGGCCGAGCTGCGCCGCAACGTGGAGGGTGCGAAGGAGACGGTGACGCGGCTGACCAAGCGGTACCAGGGCCACCGTACCCAGGCGCGGACGCGAGCCGAGCGCTTCCACGCCGAGGATCCGGCGGCCCAGGATAACGACCTGCGCGCGGCCGCCGCGGAGCGGGCCCGGGATGCGGCCGCATCGGCGCAGCTGGCACTCGGCGCGGCCAAGGTCGAGGTCGACGAGGCGACCACTGAGGTCCGCGCGAACACGCCCGGCGACCGCCCCCGGCACACGCAGGAGCTGCGCGCCGAGCCGACCGGCCGGCAGGACGCCCTACGGCTCGCCGCCGATGCTGCCGAGGCGGCCGCCTTGCTCCAGGGCGAGTTCGGCCGGCTAGACCGGGAGAGCGGCGATATGACCGAGAAGGCGCGCGTCTGGGCCGTGCGGGCCGACATGCTTCGCGACCAGGCCGACAAGCTGTCGAGCGTGGCGCCGGCCGAGGTGGCACTCGGTGACGTCGACGTGGACGGCGAGCAGGTACGTCGCGACGTCTCCGCACTCGCCCGGCGGCTGGACGCAGCCGAAGGCGCGCACCAGAGCGCCCTGTCGGCCCGCTCCCAACGCGCCGACATGCTCCGCAACTGGGCGATGCAGGACCGGTTCGCCAAGGTTGCCGACGACGAGCACGGCATGGCCGTCCGGCAGCTGCGCGACCTGCTGCGCGGTCACACCCTCATCGAACGAGTCGCGCCGCGTGCCGCCGAGCTCGCCATCGACCTGGTTACCCGCGAGAAGGCGATCGCCCAACAGATCGCCCAGGTGGAGACTCACAAGCACAACGTGGTCGTGCGCCTCGCGGACCTGGTCGGTGAGGCCTTCGCGGACCTGTCCCGCGCGTCCACGCTGTCCGAGCTGCCCGCCGGTATCGGCCCGTGGGCCGGCCAGCCGTTCCTGTCGGTCGGCGCACGCACCCGCCCGACACCCGAACAGGTCCAGGTACGCGTCGGCGAGCTCGTCGATCACATGGTGACCGCGGGCAAGGTGGACCTCGACCCCGTCGAGCTCCTGTGGCGGGCGACCGACGCAGCGGTCATCGACGGATTCCGGGCGAGCATCCTCAAACCGGCGCCGGACCAGCCGCCCGGCCGCACTCCCGTCGAGGACATGCACAAGTGGTCGGGCGGGGAGAACCTGACCGCCAGCCTGGTGCTCTTCTGCGTGCTCGCGAAGCTCCGCACCGAGAACCGGACCGGAGCCAAGGCGGGCGCCGCCGGCGGCGTCGTACCGCTGGATAACCCGCTCGGTAAGGCCAACTACCTGCCGTTCCTCGAACTCCAACGCAGGGTGGCCGCCGCCAACGGGGTACAGCTGCTGTTCTGGACCGGCATCGGCGACCTGGCCGCCGTGGGGGCATTTCCACGCATCACCGCCATGCGCAAGAAACCCGCCGTCGGTCGCCCCGGGATCGCCTACGTCGTCACCGACGACGAGGGGTCCCGATCCGGTGCCGACGCGGTCCACCTGGTCGAGCGCGTCAACGCGGTGCGTGCCGAGCGCCAGGCATGAACGCGTTGGCCACCGCCATGGCCGAGGCGGTTTCCCGCGCCCCGGGCCGGCAGGTGTCGCTGCCGGTGCTGCTCGCCGCCGCGGCAGCCGTGGACCGCAGCGGTGCCGTATCCGTCACCTGGCGGACCCGGATCGCCACCGGCATTGAAGAGCTCGTCGCGGCCGGGATCGTCACGGTTCCGCGAACCCGGTGGGACACATCCGCCGAGCCACCGCTCCCCGCATTTGTCCGGAAGGTCGCGCCCGCCGATGGGTCCCCGGTTCCACGGGCGGCGATCGTGTGGCACACAGAACTCGGCTGGGCGGCCGACCTCGAGGCGGCGGGCCAGCTCAGCGAGCCTGACCGCAGGTTCCTCGCCCACGTCAACGCCTGGCTGGGCCGTCGCAGCGCCACCGTGGTCCCCCAGCGGGAGCGGTCCCTCGACATCTGCGGCGACGAGAAGGCGCTCGACGCCGTGGTGTTCACGCCGCTGTTCGGCGACGGGCGGCTCTCCTACGAGATGTTGCGCTGCGAACCGTGCTGGCCACCCGTGCACCAGGAGATCCTGGGAGTGGGGCCATGGCTCGTCATCGAGAACTGGACGACATTCCGTACCCTCGCTGGCGCCGCTCGACGGTGCGGCTGGGAAGGCCGGCTCATCTGGGGCGCCGGCAACCAGGTGGGGACCCGCCTGACGAGCCTCGCCGCGGCCGAGCCCGCCCCACAGCGCCTGATGTACTTCGGCGACATCGACTCCGCCGGCTTCCGTATCGCCCGGATGGCGGCCGCGCGGGCGGCGGCCCTCAACCTCGGCGAGCTGACCGCGGCACACGAGCTGTACCGGATGTGCCACGCTGCCGGCGTACCACGAACCACAACCCATGCTGCTGATGCCGAGCTTCAGCAATGGATTCAGGCATGGCTGACCGGCCCGCTCGGGGACGGGATCGCGCGGCTCGTGGCCGATGGTGGACGTATCGTGCAGGAAACGATCGGCGTCGAGTTCCTTGGCACCTCAGACCTCGCCTGGCTGTTCAGACCTTGACGGCAAGGACGGTCATCGCGGCTCATACACATCGCGCGACTCCGGTGCGCCCTCAAACGTGTCCGGTGACATCAACAATCTGGTGCGTGAGAGGGCGCCTCGCGGGGCATGCGGGATCGGCCTGAAGGTTCGGGCGCTACGGTAGTCCGGCGCGGTCGAGGCGTTGGAGCAGGCCGGGTCTGCCGGCGTATTGCTGGCGCAGTAGGTGTAGTCGTTTGTGGAAGGCCAACCCGATCCTCAACCCGCACGTGAGGTACTTCGACGGGCTCAACCGGGGCTACCTTCGCTGCCTGCCGGACCGCGACGGCTGGCGCACCGATGTCCGGACCGTGGACACCATCGAGGTGCGGCAGGCGCCGGTACGCACCGGGGCGTCGTTCGTCATCCCCTCCGGGGCGTCCACCCATCATCCCGGCGTGAACGGCACAGCACCCGTCGCCGGACGAGTGTGCCTGACGACGCCCGGAGCAGGTGATCGCCTACCTATGATGGCGGCGTGAGGCTCGGCGTACCGGCTGGCGTCGCGGCCGGGAACCTTGACGGCGCAACCGCTGCCGCGGGCGGAGGACGATGACGGACCTGACCGTGCCGCGAGGGCCGTACCGGCTGCATGCCGAGCTGATACCAGGGACCGGGCCTCCGGTCGTGCTGATGCACGGATTCCCCGACAACACCCACCTCTACGACCGGATGCTCCCGCACCTGGCCGGGCGCCGGGCACTGGTGCGCTTCGACTTTCTCGGCTGGGGCCGGTCGGACAAGCCGCGCGGTTATCCGTACACGGCCGGGAACCAGGTGGGGGACCTGGCCGCCGTCATCGACACCGTCACCGAGCGCTTCGGCGCCGACCGGCTGATGCTGGTGGCGCACGACGCCTCCGGCCCGCCGGGGATCGACTGGGCGCTGGCCAACCCGCGGCGGGTCGCGAGGTTGGTGCTGCTCAATACCTACTACCACTGGACCCCGAGCCTGCGCCGCCCACCGGCCATCGCGCTGTACTCCACGCCGGTGGTACGGGTCGCCGCCCGTGCGCTGGCCCGCTGGCGACCGGATCTGGACCGGCGCCTGTACACCTGGCAGGTCGGCCGGTTCGTCCGCGACTCGCGGGTACGTGGACCACTCGTTGCCCAGCTGTACGAGCAGTTCCCGCCCGCCCGGCCGGCCTTCTGGCGGCTCAACGACGATCTGCTCGGCACGGTGTTGACCCGCCGGCGGCGCATGCCGCAGGTGCGCCGCTTCGACCCACCGGTACGCGTCATCTTCGGTGCCTGCGACCGGTACCTCAACCCTCGGGTGGCACGGCAGTTCGCCGCCCTGTTCCCCAACAGCCAGCTGCATCTGCTCGACAACGCCGGGCACTACGTCCAGGTCGACCAACCGGAGCGGGTCGCCGACCTGATCGCAGCCGAGTAAGCCCCAGCCGTCCGCTCCGCCACCGGTGGCTGGTTGCGGCCGGGCGGGAAGCCGACGCCCTCGGCCCCGCTGCGGAGGTCGATCATCAGCCGCACCGTCCGTGCGTCCGTGCACGAGACAGCGTCCGGCACCTCGTGCGGTGACGCGTACCGGTCCCGCACCTCGGGGTCGTACAGATCCGGCCGGAAGGCGGTCAGGTCGACCCCGAGCGGCACCCGGACCACGTTGGCGGCCCCGATCCGGTCGAACTCGGCGGCTGCCCAGTCGGTCGTACACACCACCCGGTCGTAGCCGCGCGCGGTACGCCGGTTGAGCGCATCGGCAACCGCCCCGCGGAGCAAGCCCGGAACGTGCCAGATGGCCAGCAGGCCGGCGAGGCTCTCATGCGAGACCATCGCCGCGGGGATACCGCGGGATCTGGCCCAGGCACCCGTCCAGCGCAGCGTCAACCGGTCCGACACCTCCAGCCGGTCCGGCCGCAGCGCGTCGAGCACCCGGACCACCCGGCGCCGGCCCGCCAGCACCCGGTACCCGCCGGTTCCGGGCAGTGCCAACCCGCGCACCGTGATGACTCTGCCCCATGAGGTGTCCGTGTCGGACTCCTCGGTGCCCGGCACGACGAGCACCGCGTCGTGGCCGGCCGCCAGGTAGCCCGCGCCGAGGCAGCGCAGTGCCGTGCGCAGCCCGCCGGAGCGGGCCATCACGAAGTTGGCCAGCCGGACGATCCGCATCACGCCACCGCCGGCTGCCGCTGGATCGCCGGCCGTCCGAGCACCGCGGCATAGTGGTCGAGCAACTCGTCGCCGACCGCCTGCCAGGTATTGGCGCTCACCGAGCCGCGGGCGGCCATGCCGTACTCGCGAAGAAGCTGTGGTGTGCCGGCGAGTGTCGCCACCGCCTCGGCCAGCGCGTGGCCGTCCCCTGGCCGGACGAGCAGGCCGGTGCGGCCAGGCCGGACCAGGTCGAGCGGTCCACCGGCCGCCGGGGCGACCACCGGCAACCCACTGGCCAGCGCCTCCTGGACGGTCTGGCAGAACGTCTCGTGCGGTCCGGTGTGGACGAACAGGTCGAGGCTGGCGTAGATGCGGGCAAGCTGCTCGCCGTGCCGCTCGCCGAGAAACACCGCGCCCGGCAACAGCCTGCCCAGTTCCCGCCGGATCGGCCCGCCGCCGACCACCACGACCCGCACCCCCGGCAGGCGGCAGACCGGCGCGAGCAGGTCGACACGCTTCTCCACGGCGAGCCGGCCGACGAAGCCGACAATCAGCGCCCCGCCCGGCGCCAGCGCCCGACGCAGCCGCGGCGAGCGCTTCGCCGGGTCGAACAGCGCCGTGTCCACCCCGCGGCGCCACAGCCACACCCGCTGGATCCCGTTGGCCACCAACCCCGCCGCCGAAGCCCGGGACGGTGCCAGAGTGCGCCCCGCCCGGTTGTGCACGGCCCGCAGCCAGCGCCACGCGGCGCTCTGGCCGATGCCGAACCGGTACGCCCGGGCGTAGGCCGGCACATCCGTCTGGAAGACGGCCACGGTCGGCAGCCCGAGCTGCTCGGCCACGGCGCCGCCGCGGGCGCCGAGCACAAACGGGCTGGCCAGGTGGACCACATCGGGCGCGAAGCCGACCAGCGCCTCGGTCAGCCGCCGGCTCGGCAGGCCGAGCCGGAACGTGCGGTAGCCGGGCATCGGCAGTGAGGCGATCCGGACCACCGGGTAGTCGCGCGCACCCGCGACCCGCCGCACGGTCGCCCCGGCCTTCGGCGCGATGACCAGCGGCTGGTGACCGCGCCGGACAAGATGCTCGGCGACCCGGACCACCGAGTGCGCCACGCCGTTGACGTCGGGCGGAAACGACTCCGTGACGATCGCGATACGCATGCGACAAACGATGGGTCCGGCGCCGGTAGCGCAGGCATCAACAGGCTGACACGTCGGCGAAATCTGCGTGGCCGCTCAGGGCGCAGCGGGACCGTCCGGCCCCGTGGACCTCGAAGGCGCCGAGGTCTCGCCTGCCTCACGCTCGCCTTTGGACAGCCCGCCCCTCAGGTGAATGATGACGTACGACGCGAGCCGGTGTGGAGACCGCCGCCGGCCCCAGATCGGCCGCACCGCGCAGGATCGCCTGGGCCAGCTCCTGCAGCCGCGGTCCGGGATCGATGCCCGGCCGTCGCCCAAAGCGCGGCGCATCTCACGGTAGGGGTCAAGCGCCTCGACCTGGCGGCCGAACAGTGGCGGTGACAGGGCGCCGGGTGAGTCAACTGGGACTTTGAGTGGTCAGCACCCACTGACGCGGCCGGTTGTTGGCCACGCGTCATGTGCCGTTGCCTCTGTCGCTGCGTGTCGTTCTCCCTCGTTGACTACAGGTGGGTGTCCCATTTGCCGAGCGTCGAGTTGTCGATCAGCACCACGTGGCTCGAGGTTGGCCAGCCGTGGGACGGGTGGCCCGAGGACCCGTGGTCCCGAACTGGAGGTACGTCTTGATGACGTTGACACGCAGCCGAGCGAGACCGCTCATCGTTGGTTGCCTGGTGGCAGCCGCGTCGATCATTGGCGTGGACTTCGCCCACGCCGACGGTGTTCGATTCTCCGACTTCACGCCGCTTACCGCCTCGGCCGGCCCGACGGCTGATGAGGCAGTGCCGGTGACGTTGAGCAACCCCGCCTTTCAGCAGCGGTCGGTGGCGGATCGCGTGACCCAGTTGGCAGTTGGTGCACCCAACAGCGGCGCCTGGGACATGATCGCCGTCAATGAGACCGGTCCCCGCAAGGGCGAGTTCCTGGTCACCGTGTTCGAGACTGGCCGGTCCGGCGTGCAGCGCCACGACGTGGCCACCGGCCGGACCGAGACGATCTGGTTCAGCCCGGAGCCGGGCGGTCACGTGGCGTTCGACGCCTCGTACTGGACTCCGTGGGGAACACATGTCACGGCTGAGGAGTCGTGGTGCTCGAACCCGGCGGGCTGCACCACCAGCCCGTACGGTCGTCTGTTCGAGCTGAAGAACCCGACCACCGCGCCCGCGATAACCGAGCCGCTGACCCAGACGAGCAACGACGGCGCCGAGTTCGTCCACCGCAACGTGATTCCGCGCACGTCGCATGAGGGCATCCAGTTCGACAAGTTCGGCAACATGTACTTCATCGACGAGCTCAACGGCGGCAGCTTGTACAAGTACACGCCGGCAGCGAGTTGGGGCGAAATCCAGGCTGGGCGAGGCGACTACTTCGCGGCCGG
>JAEHDK010000783.1 GCA_016880465.1 Micromonosporaceae bacterium | reverse complement strand
GATCGCGCCCGCGCGCGAGCGGCCGACCTGCTCGGTCCGTCCAGTGTGGAGGCCGCGACGCTGCCGGAGCTGGCCCGCGGACTGCCGGCGCGGGCCCGCTGGGCGGTGGCCGACATCGATTCCCCGGCCGACCTGTGGCGGGCTGAGACCCGCTGGTGGATCCGGGTGGAACGCGACGGTTTCGCGCTACTGCGCGGAGCCCGGTTCGACAGCGGCGCGGCCGTTGGCGCCGCCGCCGTGCTCGCCGCGGACGCGTGGCGGGTGCAGGCCGCGCTGGAGAGCGTCGCTCGCGGCGGTCCGGCCAGGCAGGTGTTCGATGCGCTGGGCTGACGGGCTCCAACCGGTACGGATGGCGCGGGTCGCGCTCGTCGTGCCACCCGACGCGCTGCGCGCCGCGTTGGTAACCGTGGCCGACAGCGGAACGGTGGAGCTGGAGCACGCCGACGTGGCGGAAGCCGGCAGCGGCGAGGCGGCCCGCCGGGTACCGCGGTCGGGCGCCCGTATCGCAGAGCCGCGGCTGAGTGTCGACCCACCCGACCCGGCAGCCTGTGCGCGGACTGGCCGGTTCGACCTGCTCGCCGGCGAAGCGCAGCTGGAGGAGTACGCGGCCGGCGCGATCCGGCACGGTTCGGTCGTCGCCCTGCCCGGCTGGTGCCCGGCCGACCGGCTGCCGGGGCTGGCCGTCCAGCTGGCCGCGGTGGACGCCGCGCTGGTACCGCTGAAGATGCCGCGCGGGGTGGACCCGCCGACCCTGATACGCGCCGACAACGCGGTGCGGCGCTCGTTTACCGGGTTGGTGCGCACCTACGGCACCGTCCCGTACGTGGACGTCGATCCGACTCTGCTGGCCGGCGTGGCGTATGTGGTGATGTTCGGCATGATGTTCGCCGACGCCGGGCACGGGCTTCTCCTGTTGCTCGGCGCGGCGCTGCTGCGGCTGGGCCGCCCGCGGCGGTTGGTCCAGCTGCATCCACTGTGGCCGTTCGTGGCCGGTGCCGGCCTGGCCAGCGCGGTCTTCGGGGTGCTGTTCGGCGAGTTCTTCGGCCCTACCGGGGTGGCGCCGACCGGCTGGCTCTCGCCACTGGAGCAGCCGGTGCAGCTACTCGCCGCCGGCATCGGACTCGGTGCGGTCCTGCTGGCGATGGCGTACGTGGCGGGCGCGGTGAACCGCTGGCGGGAGGGTGGCGCCCGGGTGGCCCTGTACGCGCCGTCCGGGATCGCCGGCGCGGCGCTCTTCGTCGGCCTCGGTGGGCTCAGTGCCGGTGTCTACTATGGACAGATATCGGTCGCGGCGGCCGGTGGCGTCGTCGCAGCCGTCGGCTGCACCCTTGCGGGGATCGGGTTATACGTCGGTGCGGGCGGCGGCGCGGCCGGTGCGACGCAGGCCGCCGTCCAGCTCTTCGACCTGGTTCTCCGGCTCGGCGCCAACCTGGTCTCATTCGCCCGGCTGGCCGCGTTCGGGCTCACGCACGCCGCGCTCGGCGCCCTCGTGTGGAGCGCCACGAGCGGGCTATGGCGGGGCGGATGGCCGGCCGTGTTGGGCGCGGTCGCCATCTTCGTACTCGGCAACGTGGTCACCTTCTCGCTGGAGGCCCTGGTCGCCGGTGTCCAGGCGCTGCGGCTGGAGTACTACGAACTGTTCTCCCGGGTCTTCGAAGCCGAAGGGCGGCCGTTCCGCCCGTGGCACGTACCGAAGGAGTCGCCATGACCACCTCACGCACCCGGCGGATCGCCCGGCTCGTCCTGGCCGCCAACGCGGCGTTGCTCGCCGCTGCCCTCGCGGTACTGGTCGTGGTCCTCACCGGCGGCCCGGCCCAGGCGGCCGGTGCCGCACCGCCCGAGGCCGCGGCGAACTGGGCCGCCCTGCTCGGCGCGGCGGTCGCGGT
>JAEHDK010000782.1 GCA_016880465.1 Micromonosporaceae bacterium | reverse complement strand
CGGATCCCATGACGACGTTGAGGACTTGGGGTCGTCGTTCCACTCGCCGGTGGACGCCTCGTCGCCGCCGCCTCCCGTCTCCCGTTAGACGGTAAAGCCCAGCGCCCGTAGCTGTTCGCGGCCGTCGTCGGTGATCTTGTCCGGACCCCACGGCGGCATCCAGACCCAGTTGATCCGGACGTCGCTGACGAGCCCGCCGCCCGGGCCCGTGCACAGTGCCTGCCGCGTCTGGTCCTCGATCACGTCGGTCAGCGGGCAGGCCGCCGAGGTGAGCGTGAGGTCCAGCGTGGCAACGTTCGCGTCGTCGATGTGGATGCCGTACAGCAGGCCCAGATCCACCACGTTGATACCCAGTTCCGGATCGACGACGTCGCGCATCGCCTCTTCGACATCGGCGAGGGAGGCCTTGGCGGCCATCGCTGTCTCGTCGGTCATGCCGTCCCTCCGATCGTCGGGTTGCCCAGCGCCCGGGCCACCGCATCCTTGAACGCCATCCACGGCAGCAGTGCGCACGTCACCCGCGCCGGGTACCGGGCGACCCCGGCGAACGCCACGCCGTCACCCAGCACCGTCACGTCCGGCTCGACCTGGCCGCGCCCCGACATCAGCGCCACGAAGGCGTCGTGTACGGCGAGCGCGTCCGGGTACGCCCGGCCGTGCAGCAGCTCGTAGAGCACGCTGGCCGACGCCTGGCTGATCGAGCAGCCCAGCCCGTCGTACGAGATGTCGGCCAGCGTGCCGCCGGAGACCGCGACCCGGACCGTCACCTCGTCGCCGCAGGTGGGGTTCACGTGGTGCGCCTCGGCCACGCTGGCGGCAGCCGGCGGCTCGCGCAGTCCGCGCCCGTGCGGGTGCTTGTAGTGGTCGAGGAGGACCTCCTGGTAGAGCTGGTCGAGCTGCATCAGCCGAACACCTTCCGGACCTGGTCGAGGCCGCGTACGAGCGCGTCGATCTCGGCCGTGGTGGTGTGCACGTAGAACGACGCCCGGGTCGTCGCCGGTACGCCGTACCGGGCACATACCGGGCGCGCGCAGTGGTGCCCGACCCGCACGGCGATCCCGTGCGCGTCGAGGACCTGCCCGATGTCGTGCGGGTGGATCCCGGTAAGGCCGAACGAGAAGATGCCGCCCCGGCCGACCGGGGTGGCCGGGCCGAACAGCCGCAGCGTGGGGACCGTCGCGAGCGCGTCGAGGGCGTACGCGGTGAGCTCCTCCTCGTGCCGCCGGACGGCGTCCATGCCGAGCCCGGTCAGGTAGTCCACCGCGGCGCCGAGCCCGACGGCCTGGGCGATCGGTGGCGTACCCGCCTCGAACCGGACCGGCGGCGCGGCGTACGTCGTGCGCTCCATCGTGACGGTCTCGATCATCGAGCCGCCGCCGAGGAACGGGGGCATCTCGGCCAGCAGCTCGGACCGCCCCCAGAGGACGCCGATGCCCGTCGGCCCACACATCTTGTGGCCGGTGAACGCGATGAAGTCGGCGCCCAGCTCCGCGACGTCGACCGGCAGGTGCGGTACGGACTGGGAGCAGTCCAGCATCACCAGCGCACCGACCTCCCGGGCCCGCGCGGCGATCCGGGCGGTCGGGTTGACGGTGCCGAGGATGTTCGACATGTGCACGTATGAGACGATCTTCGTACGGTTGGTGACCAGATCGTCCAGTGTGGACTCATCGAGCCGGCCCTCGGCGGTGATGCCGAACCACCGCAGCGTCGCGCCGGTCCGATCGCAGAGCAGCTGCCACGGCACGATGTTCGAGTGGTGCTCCATCTCGGAGATGACCACCTCGTCGCCCGGGCCGACGCGGAACCGCCCGGTGCCGTTGCGGAACGCGTTCGCCACCAGGTTGATGGCCTCGGTCGAGTTCTTCGTGAACACGATCTCGGCCGGCGACGCCGCCCCGACGAACGCGGCCACCTTGGCCCGCGCGCCCTCGTACGCCTCGGTGGCCTCCGTACCCAGCGTGTGCACCGCGCGGGCCACGTTCCCGTTGTGCCGGGTGTAGTGCTCGGTCAGCGCGTCGAGCACCGGGCGGGGCTTCTGCGAGGTGTTGCCGGAGTCCAGGTACACCAGCGGGTGGCCGTTGACCTCGCGGTCCAGGATCGGGAAGTCGGCCCGGACCCGCGCTACGTCGAGCCGGCGCGGTTCGGCGGGGAGGGCAACCGCGACGCCGCTCGTACCGGGGCCGGGCAGCCGGCTCTGCTCCACCGTCGCCATGGTCAGCCTCCGTGCCCCGCGACCGGGCCGGCGCCGGCCAGGTAGTGCTCGTAGCCCTCGGCTTCGAGCTTCTCCGCGAGCTCCGGACCGCCCTCCTCGACGATCCGGCCGCCGACGAAGACGTGCACGAAGTCGGGGCGTACGTAGCGCAGGATCCGGGTGTAGTGGGTGATCAGCAGCACGCCGGTCTCCCCCGTACCGCGGACCCGGTTCACACCCTCGCTGACCACCCGCAGCGCGTCGATGTCTAGGCCCGAGTCGGTCTCATCGAGAATCGCGATCCGCGGCCGGAGCAGTTCCAGCTGCACGATCTCGTGCCGCTTCTTCTCGCCGCCGGAGAACCCCTCGTTGACGTTGCGCGAAGCGAACGCCGCGTCCATGCCGAGCCGCTCCATCGCGTCCCGCAGCTCGGTACCCCAGGTGCGCAGCTTCGGCGCCGCACCGTCGATGGCCGTCTTCGCGGTACGCAGGAAGTTGGCGACCGACACGCCCGGGACCTCCACCGGGTACTGCATGGCCAGGAACAGACCGGCCCGGGCGCGCTCGTCGACCGCCATCGAGAGCACGTCGACGCCGTCCAGGGTGACCGAGCCGGCGGTGATCTCGTACTTGGGGTGGCCGGCGATCGAGTACGCGAGAGTGGACTTGCCGGAGCCGTTAGGGCCCATGATGGCGTGGGTCTCCCCCGCCCGGACGGTCAGCGTCACCCCGGCGAGAATCGGCGTCGACCCACCGTCCGGCAGGCGTACCGAGACGTGCAGGTCACGAATGTCGAGGGTACTCAACGAACAACTCCATTGCTCGGCGTCAGTGATAAGTAGACGTCCCCGTCGCGGATCTCGACGGGATAGACCGGCACCGGCCGGGTGGCCGGCAGGCCGGTCGGCTCGCCGGTACGCAGGTCGAACCGGGAACCGTGCAGCCAGCACTCGACCGTGCAGTCCTCGATCTCGCCCTCGCTGAGCGCCACCTGCGCGTGCGAGCACTCGTCGTAGATCGCGTAGAACCGGTCGTCCTGGGCGTGGACGATCGCGATCTGCAGGTCGTCGAGCTCGGCGCGCAGCGCGCTGCCCTTGGGTACGTCCTCTGTGGAGCAAATCCGGATCACCGCAGGCGCGCCCCGCTCCCGCTCGTACCGGCCTTGTCCAGCCGCGCCTCGACGGCCTCCCCGAGCCGGCTGCGCAGCTCCGGTACCGGGATCCGGTCGAGCAGTTCGGCGAAGAAGCCGCGCACCACGAGCCGGCG
>JAEHDK010000781.1 GCA_016880465.1 Micromonosporaceae bacterium | reverse complement strand
CGCGAGCCGGGACGGCGCGACCTGGCGGGACATCACTCCGCCCGGACCGCTGCCGGCCGGGGCGCAGCTGCGCGCCGCGGGGGCTGGGGGGCGGCTGGCGGTCGCCGCCGGTACGTCACTATGGGTGACGGACGTCTCATCCGCCACTCCGTAAAATCACGTCCCGCGATATCGGCGGCTGTGGCACCGTAACGGCATGGCGGACGCGATCATCGCGCAGGGCCTCGTCAAGCGGTACGGCACGGTCATCGCGCTCGACGGCCTGGACCTCACCGTTCCGGAAGGGACCGTGCTCGGCCTCCTCGGCCCCAATGGCGCGGGCAAGACCACCACCGTCCGCATCCTCACCACGCTGCTCGAGCCCGACCGGGGCGAGTGCACGGTCGGTGGGATCGACGTGGTGCGGCGACCGCAGCAGGTCCGCCAGATCATCGGGCTGTCCGGCCAGTACGCGGCCGTCGACGAGTACCTGACCGGCTCCGAGAACCTCGAGATGATCGGCCGGCTGCACCACCTGGGCCGCGGCAAGGCGCGCGAGCGGGCCCGGGAGCTGCTGGAACGCTTCGACCTCGCCGAGGCGGCGAACCGGACCGTCAAGACGTACTCCGGCGGCATGCGGCGCCGGCTGGACCTGGCCGGCGCACTCGTGACGTCGCCGCCGATCATCTTCCTCGACGAGCCGACGACCGGCCTGGACCCGCGCGGCCGGTTGGGCATGTGGGACGTGATCAGCGAGCGCGTACGGGCCGGCTCGACCCTCCTGCTGACCACGCAGTACCTGGAGGAGGCAGACCAGCTCTGCGACGACATCATCGTGATCGACAAGGGCAGGAGCATCGCCCACGGCACGCCGGACGAGCTCAAGCGCGAGGTGGGCGGCGAGCGGCTGCATGTCGTGCTGGCCGACCGGGCCGACACGGACGTTGCCGCACAGATACTCGCCGACCTCGGCCCCGAGCTACCCGTGGTCGACCACGAGGCGCACGACGTGAGTACGGCGATTGCGGGGCCGGCCCCCCGAATGCTCATCGAGGCGGTCCGCCGGCTCGACAAGGCTGGCATCGAGCCACGCGACATCGCCGTGCGTACCGCGACGCTCGACGACGTGTTCATGAAGCTGACCGGCCAGGCGCTGCACGGCGCCGAGAGGGAGACGACGCCATGACCGCAGCACCGGAGGTGGCCCAGCCGAACATGGCTCGACCGGGCGTGCCGGAGGGCCTCGGGGCGGCCCTGCACGACGGCTGGGTCGTCGCCAAGCGGAACCTAATCAAGATCAAACGCATCCCCGATCTGCTGATCTTCTCGACCATCCAGCCGATCATGTTCGTGCTGCTGTTCGCGTACGTCTTCGGGGGCGCCATCAAGGTCTCGGGCGTGAACTACCGCGAGTACCTGATGCCCGGCATCTTCGTACAGACGGTCGCGTTCGGGGCCGCGGTGACCGCGATCGGGCTCGCCGACGACCTGCAGAAGGGCATCGTCGACAGGTTCCGTTCGCTGCCGATGTCGCGGGCCGCGGTACTCGTCGGGCGGACCACGTCCGATCTGCTCAACAACGTGTTCGTCACGGTGGTCATGTCGCTCACCGGCCTGCTGGTCGGCTGGCGGATCCACACCGGGATCGGCAAGGGCATCGCCGGCTTCGTGGTGCTGTTCCTCTTCGGGTACGCCATGAGCTGGATCGCCGCCGTCATCGGGCTCTCGGTGCGGTCGGTGGAGGTGGCGCAGAGCGCCGGGCTCATCTGGCTGTTCCCGTTGACGTTCCTGTCCAACGCGTTCGTGGCGACGGACACGCTGCCGGGCTGGTTGCAGCCGGTCGCGGACTGGAACCCGATCTCCTCGCTGGTCCTGGGGCTGCGCGAACTGTGGGGTAACGCGCCGGTCGGGGCCGCCCGCGGTCATGGCTTCCCCGCCGAGCACCCGATCCAGTTGGCGCTGATGTGGATCGCGCTGATCCTGGTGATCTTCGTCCCGCTGGCAATCTCGCGCTACCGCAAGGCAGCGGCCCGGTAGGTCTGCGGCCCGGTAGG
>JAEHDK010000780.1 GCA_016880465.1 Micromonosporaceae bacterium | reverse complement strand
CTGGCCCCCGCCGCACTCCGCCGGGGCCTGCACGACCCGACCGCGGCCGGGGTCGAACGGGTTCTCGCGCTGGGCCCCCGGCCGTGGCCGGCGGCGGTCGCCGAGGCCGTGCTCCAGGCGCTCGACGGCCAGCTCAAGGACCGCGGCGCCGACTGGCGGGTCGCCGGGCTCTGCGAGCTCGCCGCGCTGCGGCTGCCGGCCGACCTGGCCACCCGTACGGTCGCGCTCGTCGACCGGCACCGTGACCGCCGCCCCGGCGACCCCGGTCTGGCATTCCTGGACCGGTTCGCCGCCACCCTCATGTTCCGCCGCACCATGCTCGAGGAGCTAGCGTGACTGTTGTTGACCTGGCGGACCAGTCCCCGATGGCCGTCCAGCGCCGGCACGCCGAGGACGAGTACGCCCATGAGCTGGCCGCCCTCGCCGCCGCCGACGACCGGACCCGGCCGCCGGGGTGGCGGCTCTCGCCCGCCGCGATCGTGACGTACCTGCTGGGTGGGGTGGCCGGCGACGGTACGCCCATCGTCCCGAAGTACCTCGGCTCCCGGCGGCTCATCGAGGTGGCGGTCGCGACCCTTGCCACGGACCGGGCACTGCTGCTGCTCGGCGTGCCCGGCACGGCCAAGACCTGGGTGTCCGAGCACCTCGCGGCCGCGGTCAGCGGCGACTCCACGCTGCTGGTCCAGGGCACCGCGGGTACCCCGGAGGAGGCGATCCGGTACGGGTGGAACTACGCGCGGCTGATCGCCGAGGGTCCCTCCCGGGCAGCCCTGGTGGAGAGCCCGGTGCTGCGCGCGATGGCCGAGGGTCGGATCGCCCGGGTCGAGGAGCTGACCCGCATGCCCTCGGACGTCCAGGACTCGTTCATCACCGTCCTGTCGGAGCGGACGCTGCCGATCCCGGAGCTCGGCGGCGAGGTACAGGCGCGCAAGGGATTCAACGTCATCGCCACGGCGAACGACCGGGACCGCGGGGTCAACGAGCTGTCCTCCGCCCTGCGCCGGCGGTTCAACACGGTGGTCCTGCCGGTTCCGGCCGGCATGGAGGAGGAGATCGACATCGTGTCCCGCCGGGTGGCTCAGCTCGGCCGGGCCCTGGAGCTACCCGAGCTGCCGCCCGGCGCCGACGAGATCCGGCGCGTGGTGACCGTCTTCCGGGAGCTGCGCAACGGGCTGACCGAGGACGGGCGTACCAAGCTGAAGTCACCGAGCGGCACGCTGTCGACGGCGGAGGCCATCTCCGTCGTGACCAACGGGCTCGCCCTGGCGACGCACTTCGGCGACGGTACGTTGCGGGCCGTCGACGTCGCGGCGGGCATCGTCGGGTCGGTGGTCAAGGATCCCGTGTCCGACCAGGTGATCTGGCGGGAGTACCTGGAAACGGTGGTCCGGGAACGGGACGGCTGGCGCGACTTCTACCGCGCCGCCCGGGACGCGTAGGGCCGGATGGCAACGGTGGCCGAGCCGTCGACGAGCCCGCTGCTGCTCGGCGTACGGCATCACGGGCCGGGTTCGGCGCGGGCCGTCCGGCGGGCCCTGTCGGCATGCCAGCCGCAGGTCGTCCTCATCGAGGGCCCGCCCGAGGCCGACCCGCTCGTACCGCTGGCCGGCGACGAGCACATGCGCGCACCGGTGGCGCTGCTCGGCTATCCGGTCGACGCCAAGCGCGCCCCCGCGCCCGGCGGATCCGGCACCGACCGCCGGCGGCCCGCGGCGTTCTGGCCGTTCGGCGAGTTCTCGCCGGAGTGGCAGGCGCTGCGCTGGGCGGTGGCCCACGAGGTGCCGGTGCACTTCATCGACCTGCCCGCGGCCGTGCAGCTGGCCACGGACGACGCACCCCGGCGCCGCCGCCGGGATAGGGACGGCGAGTCGGGGGTCCGCACCGATCCGATCGGGACGCTCGCCGCCGCGGCCGGGTACGACGACCCGGAACGGTGGTGGGAGGACGTCGTCGAGCACCGGTTCGACGGTCCGGCCGATGCCGCCGCGAGCCTGGCCGGCGGGCCGGGTCCGGTCCACGACCACGGCGAGCACGGCGACGCGGTCGAGGTAGCCGCCGCGCTACGGCCGTTCGCCGCGATCGCCGAGGCCATGGCCGAGGTCCGGGCGCAGGCCGCGCCGGCACCCGAGGCCGAGCGCATCGAGGAGGAGCGCCGCGAGGCGGCCATGCGCTCCGGCCTGCGGGCCGCGCTGCGCGACCACGAACGCGTCGCGGTGGTGTGCGGCGCCTGGCATGTACCCGCCCTGACCGCACCATTGCCCACAGCCACCGCGGACGCCCGCCTGCTGCGCGGGCTGCCGTCGGTGAAGGTGGCCATGACCTGGGTGCCGTGGACCCATGCGCGGTTGGCGTCCGGCGAGGGGTACGGCGCGGGCGTACGCTCGCCCGGCTGGTACCACCACCTGTTCACGACGCCACCGCGGCAGTCGGTGGCCCGGTGGCTGGTACGGGCGGCGGGTGTCCTCCGGCGCGACGGGCTGCCGGTGTCCAGCGCGCATGTCATCGAGGCGACGCGGCTGTCCGACGCGCTGGCCACCATGCGCGGGCGACCGGTGCCGGGCCTCGTCGAGGTCACCGACGCCGCCCTCGCGGTGTTGTGCGAGGGCGACCCGCTGCGGCTCGACCTGATCCAGCGGCGGCTGGTGATCGGCGAACGGCTCGGCGCGGTCCCGGGCCGTACGCCGGGCGTGCCGATCGCGCGCGACGTGGCGGCATCCCAGCGGCGGCTGCGCCTGCCGCCCGAACCGGTGCCGCGCGAGATCGACCTCGACCTGCGCCGCGAGATCGACCTGGAGCGCAGCCGGCTGCTGCACCGGCTCGGCCTCCTCGGCGTCGACTGGGGCGTGGCATTGGTAGGCCGCCGTGGCCGGGGCACGTTCTGGGAGTCCTGGCGGCTGGCCTGGCAGCCCGAGTTCTCGGTCGACCTCGTGGAGGCCAGCGCGTACGGGACGACCGTCCGCGACGCCGCGAGCACCCGGGTCGCCGAGCAGGCGGCCGCGGCGGGGTCGCTGGCCGGCGTCGCCGCGCTGGTCGAGCGCTGCCTGCTCGCCGAGCTGCCGGACGGGCTCCCGGCCGTACTGGCGGCGCTCGACGAGCGGATGGCGCGCGACCATGACGTCGCCCACCTGATGGATGCGCTGCCGGCGCTCGCCCGTACGGTCCGCTACGGCGATGTCCGGCGTACCGATCTCCCCGTGCTGCGGCACGTGACGGACGGGCTGATCACCCGGATCGCGGTCGGTCTACCGGCCGCCGTCGCCAGCCTGGACGACGCCGCCGCGGCCGCGATGCGGGACCGGATCGATGCGGTGCACGCCGCCGTGGCCCTCCTCGACCAACCCGACCTGACCGCGCGCTGGCACGAGGTGCTCGCCACCCTGTCCACCAGGGATGACATCCACGGCCTTCTGGCGGGACGGGTGAACCGCCTGCTTCTGGATGCCGAGCTGCTGCACGTCGCCGAGGCCGGTCGCCGGATGGCCCTCGTACTGACCGTCGGCGTGCCGGTGGCCCGCGCCGCCGCCTGGATCGAGGGTTTCCTCACCGGGGACGGGCTGCTGCTGGTGCACGACGAACGGCTGCTGCGACTGGTGGACGGCTGGTTGACCGGCATTCCGGCCGAGGCGTTCGTCGAGGTGTTGCCGCTGCTGCGCCGGACCTTCAGCGAGTACCCGGCACCGCAGCGCCGCCAGATCGGGGAGCGCGCGGTACGCCTCGGCGACCCGGGTCGGGAAGCGGGGGATCGGGCCGATGACGGCGTGGACGACGAACGCGGCGACCTCGTGCTGCCGACGGTCGCGGCCCTGCTCGGTTGGACCGCCTCATGACGCCGATGGACGCGGCCGGACGCCGCCTTGCTGGGCTGACCCAAGTGCCAGCCCACGAGCGCGCCCGCCGCTGGCGGCTCGCCCTCGGCGGGGCACCGCAGGGCGAGGGTACGGGTCACCGGCTCGGCGGCGGCGATGCGGCGATAGACGCCGCGCTGGCCGCGCTCTACGACGCCGACCGGGACGCCACCGGTGAGCTGCGCGGCGGTCGCAGCGGTGGGCTCAACGCCTCCGCGCCACGGGTGGCCCGCTGGCTGGGTGACATCCGGCGGTACTTCCCGGCCACGGTGGTACAGGTGATGCAGTCCGACGCGATCGACCGGCTCGACCTGGCCCGCCTGCTGCTCGAACCGGAGATGCTCGATGCCGTGGAGCCGGACATCCACCTGGTCGGTACGCTGCTGAGCCTCAACCGGGTGATGCCCGAGCGCAGCAAGCGCGCTGCGCGAACGGTGGTGGCGCGGGTAGTCGCCGATCTGGAGCGCCGGGTCGCCCAGCGCACCCGGGCCTCGCTGACCGGCGCGGTCAACCGCGCATCCCGGGTCAACCGACCGCGGCACCGGGACATCGACTGGGATCGGACCATCCGCGCCAACCTGCGCCACTACCGGCCCGAGATCGGCACGGTCGTACCCGACCGGTTGATCGGGTACGGTCGCCGGACCAACGCCGTACAGCGCGACATCGTGTTGCTCGTCGACCAGTCCGGCTCCATGGCCGCGTCGGTGGTGTACGCCAGCGTCTTCGCCGCCGTGCTGGCCTCGATGCGCACGTTGCGTACCTCCCTGGTGGTCTTCGACACCGCGGTGGTCGACCTGACCGACAAGCTGGCGGACCCGGTCGACGTCCTGTTCGGTACGCAGCTCGGCGGCGGCACCGACATCAACCGGGCCATCGCCTACGGCCAGAGCCTCATCACCCGGCCGCGCGAGACGATCGTGGTGTTGATCAGCGACCTGTACGAGGGCGGGGTGAGCGAGGAGCTGCTGCGCCGGGTCTCCGCGCTGGTGGCGTCCGGCGTGCAGGTGGTCGTCCTGCTGGCCCTGTCGGACGAGGGTACGCCCGACTACGACCGGGACAACGCGGCGGCACTGGCGGCCCTTGGCGTGCCGGCGTTCGCGTGTACCCCCGATCTGTTCCCGGAGCTGATGAGCGCCGCGATCGAGCGCCGCGACCTGCGGCACGTCGTCGAGCGCGCCGCCGGCGCCGGCTAGCCGCCGGCTGCCCGAGGGCCGACCACCCAGGGAAACGGAGCGAGGTCCGGCTCGGTCCAGGGGTGCTTCGCGCTGTCGGCGGCGAGCGTGCTGGACCGGTAGTGCCGGGCGAGCAGCCGACTGTCCAACAGCGCCGCGTTACGCCGGGCGAACGCGGCGAAGTCACCGCAGCCGGCCACGGGCTACGGTGGGGCCATGGCGGGCGTGCACCAGCAGGACCGATGGGCACAGTGGCTGCTACAGCGGCGCGATGGCGGCGATCCGGACGTACGGGAACGGGGCGCCGCGATGCTGGCGAGGTGCCGCGACGGCGTGCTGGACGGCGCCGCCATCGCGCCCGGCGACGTGGTGCTCGACGTGGGCAGCGGCGACGGGCTCATCGGCCTCGCCGCGCTCGACCGGGTGGGCGAGGGCGGGCAGGTCATCTTCAGCGACATCTCGGCCGACCTGCTCGACGAGTGCCGGCGCCACGCTGCCGCGGGTGGCGTACCGGACCGGTGCCGGTTCGTCATGGCCTCAGCAGACGACCTGCGCGGGATCGCCGACGAGTCGGTGGACGTGGTGACGACCCGGTCGGTGCTCATCTACGTCGACCGCAAACAGGAGGCGTTCGCCGAGTTCTACCGGGTGCTGCGCCCGGGCGGCCGGCTGTCCATCTTCGAGCCCATCAACAGCTTCGCCGCCGAGGCCGGTCACCACCTGTTCGGGTTCGACCTGACGCCGGTCGCCGACCTGGTGACAAAGCTGCGCCAGGCGTACGCGAGCGTCCCGCCGGACCAGGACCCGATGCTCAACTTCGACGAGCGCGACCTGCTGCGGTGGGCCCGTACGGCCGGCTTCAGCCAGCTTGCGCTGGACTACCGGGCCGAGCTCGACGTGCCCGAGCCGCTGCCGACGGGCGATTGGGAGGTACTGAAGAACACGGCACCCAACCCGTTGGCGCCGACCTTCGCGGAGGCGGCCGCGCAGACGCTCACCGAGCCGGAGCGCGACCGCCTCGACAGCCACGTGCGGGCGATCCTGGCGGCCGGTACGCCTGGCCGCAAGACGCTCGCCACGGCGTACCTCCGGGCCGTCCATCCGTGAGGGTCGGGGCCGGTCGCGTCACGCCGGTCCGGTCGCGGGTCACCGCAACGTCACGGATCCGGTACCGCGGCGTCACCGAAAATCGGCCGAATCGCCTTGCCCGCCAAGGTTTCCGCGCAGTCTGGCGCCGTACTGGCGGATCGCACAGCGGTCTGGTTAGCTGGTCGCCATGGCCGTACGCATCGAGGCAGACCAATTGCTACCGGGGCGGGGTGCCCCCGTCCGCGACGGCGTCGTCGTTCTCGACGGCGGCACGATCAGCTACGCCGGCCCGGCGGCCGAGGCACCGGAGACGCCGGGCGCGACGGTCGTGCGGGCAAGGACCGCGATGCCCGGCCTGTGGGACTGCCACGGCCACTTCATGGGCGTGACCTACGTCGACATCGAGCGGTTGCCGCAGGAGCCGGTGGCGCTGCGCGCCGCCCGGACCACCCGGGACATGCGGGCGGCACTGGACGCCGGCGTAACGTCCGTCCGGGAGGTCGGCGGTCTCGGTATCCACGTCGCGCGCGCGGTCGAGGAGGGCACCCTGGTGGGCCCGTCGATCTACGCCGCCGGTACCGCGCTGTCCACCACCGGTGGGCATGGGGACATGCACAGCTACCCGCTTCCCTGGGTGCACGACTTCGGCCACCTCGGCGGCGAGTTCCGGCTGGCCGACGGCCCGGCGGAGTGCACACGGGCGGTCCGCGAGCAGTTGCGGCGCAACGCCAAGGTAATCAAGATCTTCGCGTCGGGCGGCGTACTGTCCGAAGTGGACCACCCAATTCACCAGCAGTTCACCGACGCGGAACTGCGCGCCATCGTCGAGGTCGCCGGCTTGGCCGACCGCGTCGTGGCGGCTCATTGCCACGGCAAGCCGGGCATGATGGCCGCCCTCGAAGCCGGCGTCCACACCATCGAGCATGGCACCTACCTCGACGAGGAGGTCGCGGCGGCGATGAAGGAGAAGGGCGCGATTCTCGTACCCACCCGGACGATCATCAGCGAGCTGCTCGGCAGCGGCCTCCTCCCGGCGTACGCCCAGAAGAAGATGGCGGCGGTCGCGGACCGGCACGCCCAGGCGGTGGCCTTCGCCCGCGAGGCCGGGGTGTCCGTGTCCATGGGCACCGATATCGCAATGACCGGCGCCGACCTGCCCGACTCCTGGGGGCGCAACGGGCGCGAGCTGGGCCTGCTCGTGGCGGCTGGGTTCACGCCGCTGGAGGCGATCGAGTCGGCGACGGCCGGCGGCCCCGACACGCTCGGCCCGCAGGCGCCGCGCTCGGGTCAGCTCCTGGCCGGATACGACGCGGACGTCATCACGCTGGACGCGGACCCGTTGGGGGACATCGCAATCCTCGCGCAGCCCGCGCACATCACCGGGGTGTGGAAGGCGGGCCAGCGAGTCAAGTAGCGCGCTGCCCGGCTATCCAGGACAGCTGGTCAAGCCACCATCCTCCGCGGACTCCGGTCGAGGAAGTCGCGGGTCGCGTTCCGGGTGAGCTAGATGGCCGCGTCGTACGCCCGTGGGCATTGCCGCGGTCGGATCCGCGTGGTCACACTGGCGCTCATGCAGCGCACCATTCCCGGGCTCCTCGCCGCCGCGGCCGAACGGGCTCCCGACGGCAGCTGGCTGTGTACCGACGACGGCACGCTGAGCTTCGGCGGCGCGGCGGGCCGGGTCGGCGGACTCGCCGAGCGGCTCCGGGAGGCGGGCGTTCGCCGCGGCGACCTCGTGGTCGTCACCGCCCGTACCACGCCCCCGTACCTGCTGTGCTGGCTGGCGCTGGCCGCGATCGGTGCCGTCACGGTGCCCACCGACCCGGCCGGGACCGCAGTGGAGCTCGCCGGCCTCGTCCGGCAGGTCGAACCCCGGGCACTCCTCACCGACGCCGCCCTCAGGCCGCTGGTGGACGCGGCGGGCCTGGCCGGCGTACCGATGCTGGACGTCGACTCCCTGGTGGGTGACTGGCGCGGCGAGCCGGCCGGCGGCCCCGGCCTGCCGATGGATGTGGCACCCGCGGACCTGGCGGTGCTCATCCCGACCTCCGGGACGACGGGACGGTCCAAACTCGTCATGCAGACACATCAGGCGTACGCGATGGCGGGCGAGGGTTTCCCGTACTGGATGGAGCTCGGGGACACCGATCGGCTGATGACGTCGCTGCCGCTGTTCCACATCAACGCGCCCGCCTACTCGGTCCTCGGGTCGCTGGCCTGCGGCGCCGGCCTGGTCCTGCTGCCGCGCTTCTCGGCCAGCGGCTTCCTCGACTCGGCGCGGCGGCACGGGGCGACCGAGTTCAACGCGATCGGCGCCATGCTCGAGATCCTCATGCGCCAGCCGGTACGGCCGGACGACGCCGACACGCCGCTGCGGCTGTGCTACACGGGACCGTCTCCGGCGCGGGAGTGGCAGGAGGCGTTCGAGCGGCGGTTCGGGCTCCGGGTCGTCTGCGGGTACGCGATGTCCGAGTCGCCGTACGGCTTGATCTGGCGGCACGGTACGCGTCCGTTCGGTACGTTGGGCTCCCCGCGGCAGCACCCGACCCTGGGGACTGTCAACGAGGCCCGCGTCGTGGCCGCCGACGGGGACGAGTGCGATCCGGGGGAGGCCGGTGAGCTGTTGCTGCGCAACCCGGCGGTCACGCCCGGGTACTGGGGGATGCCGGCGGAGACCGCGGCTGCGCTCGTCGACGGCTGGCTGCACACCGGCGACCTGGTGACGGTGAACGCGGACGGCACGTACACGTTCGTCGCCCGGCGCAAGGAGGTGCTCCGCCGGCGCGGCCAGAACCTGTCGCCGACCGAGGTCGAGGAGGCTATCCAGGCCCATCCGGACGTCCTCGAGGTGGCCGTGGTCGGCGTCGCGGCGGAGCTGACCGAGGAGGAGGTGAAGGCGTTCGTCGTGGCTGAACCCGGTCGTGTCCTGGACTTCGCGCAGCTGCGCCGGTTCGCCGGCGAGCGGCTGTCGGCCTTCAAGGTCCCGCGGTTCTGGCAGGCCGTCGACGCCCTGCCCCGGACGCCGACGGCCCGGGTGGCGAAACATCGACTTCCGGTCGGCCACCCACCGGACGAGTACGATGCGCAGGCGCAGCCGACCGACCTCGACGCGAAGGGCCCTACGTGACCGGGTATCCCACCGCCATCGGGACCTCCGACCAGACCTCCATCTCGCTCCTCGGCCACGACCTGGCGGGCGAGCTGATGGGCCGGGTCAGCTTCGGGGAGCTGGCGTTCTGGTTGGTGGCGATGCGCCGACCCACGAGCGGCGAGCTGCGGCTCTTCGAGGCGGTGCTGGTGGCCCTCGCCGACCACGGCCTCACCCCGTCGGCGATCGCGGCCCGCCTCACGCTCACCGGCGCGCCCGAGTCGATGCAGGGCGCGCTGGCCGCGGGCCTGCTCGGCGGCGGGTCGCGGTTCCTCGGCGTGACCGAGGACGCCGGGCGCTTCCTGGCCGGCGCGCTCACCCAGCACACCGG
>JAEHDK010000109.1 GCA_016880465.1 Micromonosporaceae bacterium | reverse complement strand
CGGCTCGCTGGCGGTCGGCGGGTGGCGGGTGGCGCACGGCGGCCGGCTCCGCGCGGTGGCACTTGGCGTCCTCGGCGTCTCGGTCGCCGCGCTGCTGGCGCTGCGTACCGGCCGGGCGGCCGACTTCTTCGTCCTGCGTATCGCGACCAACACGGCCAGCGCACTGGCCTGGGTGGCCAGCATCGCGGTCCGCTGGCCGCTGCTCGGTGTCGTCGTCGGTCTGGTCCTCGGCCAGCGGGGCCGCTGGCGGCGCGATCCGGCGTTGCTGCGCGCGTACTCCCGGGCGAGCTGGGTCTGGGTGCTGCAGTACGTGATCCGGCTCGCGGTGCTGACCCCGCTCTACTACGCCGACCAGGTCGTCGCGCTCGGCGTCGCGCAGGCCCTGCTCACCTGGCCGCTCGTGGCGCTCTGCCTGCTCGTCAGCTGGTGGGTCATGCGTCGCGCGCTGCCGTCCGGGCACCCCGGGCTGCGGCACCCGGTCACCACCCAACCCTAGCGGAGCCGGCTCACCGTACGTGCACCCCGGAGATCGCGCGGGCGACGACCAGGCGCTGGATCTCGCTCGTACCCTCGAAAATGGTGTAGATCTTCGCGTCCCGGTACCAGCGTTGCACCGGATGCTCGCGGCTGTACCCGTACCCGCCGAGGATCTGGACCGCCTTCTCGGTCGTCGCGATCGCGACCTCGCCGGCCTTGAGCTTGGACATCGAGCCCTCGCCGGCCAGGAACGGCCGGTTGTTCTTACCCATCCAGGCCGCTCGCCAGACCAGCAGCCGGGCGGCGTCGATCTCGGTACGCATGTCCGCCAGTGCGAACGCGATGGCCTGGTTCTCGACGATGGGCCGGCCGAACTGGACGCGCCCGCGCGCGTAGTCCAGCGCGTACTCGTACGCCGCCCGGGCAATCCCGATCGCCTGCGCGCCGACCGTCGGGCGGGACAGCTCGAACGTACGCATGGCCCCCTGCGACTGGGCCCGCTCGCCGGTCCGTGCGGTGGCGAGCCGCCGGTCCAGTGCCTCCTGGCCGCCGAGCAGGCACGCCGCGGGCAGCCGTACGTCGTCGAGGTACACGTCGGCGGTGTGCGAGGCGCGCAGGCCCAGCTTGCGCATCTTGCGCGGCGACGAGAGCCCCCGGGTGCCGGGCGGCACGAGGAACGTCGCCTGGCCCCGGGCGCCCAGCGCCGGCTCTACCGAGGCGGTGACGACGTGCACGTCCGCGATGCCGCCGTTGGTCGCGAACGTCTTCTGTCCATTGAGGACCCAGTCGCCGGTGGCCTCGTCGCGTACGGCCCGGGTACGCATGGCGCCGACGTCCGAGCCGGCCTCGGGTTCGGTGCTGCAGAACGCCGCCACCTTCGGGTCGGCCGCGTCGCCGAAGCACTGCGGGACCCATTCGACGAGCTGGTCCTGGGTGCCGGTCGCGTAGATGGCCGCGACCGCGAGCCCGGTGCCGAAGATGGCCATCCCGATGCCGGCGTCGCCCCAGAACAGCTCCTCGCTCGCCAGGCATAACGACAGCCCGGTGGGGTCGGCCCAGGTGTTGGCGAGGAACTCGAAGCCGTACAGCCCGACCTTCGCCGCCTCCTGGATGATCGGCCAGGGCGTCTCCTCGCGTTCGTCCCACTCGGCGGCGGCCGGGCGGACCGTCGCCTCGGCGAAGCCGTGCACCCAGTCGCGCAGCTCCCGCTGGTCCTCGCCGAGGTCGAGGGAGAACTCGGCCATCGCGGCTCAGGCCCTGGGCATGTCGAAGAGGTTGGCGATGTTCGCCGCGAGCCCGAGGTCACCCTTCGCCTTGAGCTTGCCGGTCATGAACATCATCACCGGGTTGGCGTTACCGGAGACCACCTTGAGGAAGTCCACCGCGCCGAGCGTCAAGGACACCTTGGGTTCGCGCTCCGGCGTCGGCGACAGGGTGCAGGCACCGTTCTCGATCACCAGCTCGTACGTGTCCGTACCGCCGTCCGGCCGGTCGCCGACGATCCAGTGGATGACCGCGCTGGTCGCCCCGGCGCGGTCGGCCCGGAACAGCGTCGGCATCCGCCGGAACACCTCGCCCAGGATCGGGTTGCGCAGGTCGCCGCGCATCGCCGCCGCCAGCTTGTCGGTCGGCGTGGTCTTGATCAGCTGCGCGAACTTGGTGGGATCCGTCGACTGGAAGTCGGCAACGGTGATGTCGTCCATGGGGCCTCCCGAGCTCACGGTAACTTACTCACGCGTAACATTACGGACGGGTAGGTAGGCTCGCAAGGTGTCCACCCCGGCCATCCCGAGGCGCCTGCCGCGTGCCGTCCGCGAGCAGCAGATGCTCGATGCGGCGGTCCGGGTCTTCTCCCGGCGCGGGTACCACGCGGCCAGCATGGACGAGATCGCCGAGCAGGCGGGCATCTCCAAGCCGATGGTGTACGCGTACCTCGGCGCCAAGGAAGAGCTGTTCGTCGCCTGCCTACACCGCGAGGGCACCCGGCTGATGGAGGCGGTCGCCCGCATCGTGGAGCCCGACCTGCCGGTCGACGAGCAGCTGTGGCGGGGGCTGCGGGCGTTCTTCGCGTTCGTCGGGGCGCACCGCGACGGGTGGTCGGTGCTGTACCGGCAGGCCCGTGGCCAGGAGCCGTTCGCCGCCGAGGTCGCCGCGATGCGGGGTCGCCTCGTCGAGATCGTGGCCGGCCTGCTCGGCCGCGCCGTCGAGGCCGTCGGGCACCGCGCGGCCCGGCCGGCCGACCTCACCGCCATGGCGTACGCCCTCGTCGGTGTCGCCGAGTCGCTTGCCGACTGGGTCGTCGAGCACACCGACGAGGACCCGGAGGTGACCGCCACCCGGATGATGAACTTCGTCTGGCTCGGCGCGGACGACCTGCTGCGCGGCCGCAGCTGGCGACCGGTCAGCTGACCGTACCGACGAGGTGTGGCTTGCCCGACGTCGCGTCGTGCAGGCCGAAGTCCCAGGCCGGCGACGCGCTGAACGCGACCGTCGCGGGCAGCAGGATCGGCAGCTTGAACGACACGTCGACGGTGTACGCGTCGGGCAGCCGCCCGGCAAGCTGGGCAAGGCAGCGCGCCGTGCTCCACATCCCGTGCGCGATCGGCCGCCGGAACCCGAAGACCCGGGCGCCCAGGCGCGAGGTGTGGATGGGGTTCCGGTCGCCGGACACGGCGGCGTATTCGGCACCCACCGACAAGTCGATCCGCCACACGGCCGACGGCCGCGGCGCTGCGCGGTCGCCGCCCCGCTCGCCCGCCCGGTCCGCGGTGGTCCGCTCCCGGTGGAGGTACGTCGAGACGCCGCGCCACACCTCCGTACCGTCCACTGTGGCCACTGCCACGACGTCGAGTCGCCGGCCGCGGTCGTGCGGGCGCAGATCCGCGGCGCGTACGGTGACCGCGAACCGCTCGGCGGCGGAGACCGTACGGTGCACGGTGATCCGGTTCGCCAGGTGCACGAGCCCGATCACCGGAAACGGGAAGTCGGCCCGGAGCATGAGCGCCATCGCGACCGGGAACGCCAGTACGTGGAGGTAGGTGGCCGGCAGCTCGTCGGTCAGCTGGAACCCGCACACCCGGTCGTACTCGGCCAGGTGGGACCGGTCGACGGCGATGTCGGCGAGCGCCACCGCGGTGTCCGGCAGCGCCTCGTCGCGGCCGCGCCCCGCGCGGCGAGCGAGAGCAGTGAGCGCCGCCCGGCGGTACAGCGCACCGAGCGCCGGCGGCCGTTCAAGCTCCACAGTGGACATCAGGCCCCCAGGATGCTCTGGCCGCACACCCGCACGACGTTGCCCGTCACGCCGGCGCAGCCCGGTGACGCGAGCCAGGCGACGGTCTCCGCGACGTCCACCGGTAGCCCGCCCTGCGCGAGGCTGTTCAGCCGGCGGCCGGCCTCCCGGACCACCATCGGCATGCGCGCCGTCATGCCCGTCTCGATGAACCCGGGCGCGACGGCGTTGACCGTGATCCGGCGCTCGGCGAGCACCGGCGCCATGGCCTCGACCAGGCCGATGACGCCGGCCTTGCTGGTCGCGTAGTTCGTCTGCCCGCGGTTGCCGGCGATGCCGCTCACCGAGGACACCCCGATGATCCGGCCGCCGTCGGGTACGAGGTCCCGGTCCAGGAGTACGGCGTTGATGCGCTCCTGGCTCGCCAGGTTCACGGCGAGCACCGCGTCCCACTGTTCGGGCTGCATGCGGCGAAGCGTCCTGTCCCGGGTGATCCCCGCGTTATGCACGACGATGTCGACCCGTCCGTGCCGGTCCGCCAGGTGTCCGGCCAGCCGCCCGGCCGCGTCCGGCGCGGCGATGTCGAGCTGGACGGCCGTACCGCCGACGTCGTTGGCCACTGTGGACAGTGTGTCGCCGACACCGGGCACGTCGACGCAGACCACGTGCGCGCCGTCCCGGGTGAGCACGCGGGTGATCGACTCGCCGATGCCGCGGGACGCGCCGGTGACGACGGCGACCCGGCCGGCCAGCGGGCGGTCCCAGTCGGCCGGTGGGTTGGCGGGGGCCGGCTCGATGTCGATCACCTGGCCGGACACGTACGCCGACCGGTGCGAGAACAGGAAGCGCAGCGTCGCCTCCACGCCGTCCTCGGCACCCGGGCGCACCGCGACGAGCTGGGCCGTCATCCCGCGGCCGAACTCCTTGCCGACCGAGCGTACGAACCCCTCCACTGCCCGCTGGGCGGTCGCCCCGGCCGTCGTGGCACAGTCGCGGGGCGGCGTACCGAGCACGACGACGCGCCCGCCGGAGCGCAGCGACCGCGCGTGCGGGTGGAAGAAGTCGTAGAGCCCACGCAGCCCGGCGGTGTCCGTGATGCCGGACGCGTCGTACCCGAGCCCGGCGATCCGCCGATCCTCGTCGGCGCCGGCCGTCGAGCCCGCGGCACCGGCCGACCCCGCCAGCTCGGCGATGTCCTGCAGCGGCTTGCCGAGCCGGCCGGAGCCACCGACCAGGATCGGGCCGGCGACCGGCGGGTCGCCGGGCCGGTACCGGCGCAGCCGCGGTGGGTCGGGCAGGCCGAGCCGGCGGACGAGCGCCCGGCCGGGAGCCCAGTGGGCGAAGCTGGCGTAGCGATCGGACATCCGGTGGCCCCCTTTGCTCGCTCGCTAGCTTACTCGCGAGTAAGTTAGTGGGGACACGAAGGAGGGTGCCATGCCATCGTCCGTCCGCCGGGTCGCGATCGTCGGGGCGAACCGGATCCCCTTCGCCCGCTCGAACAGCGCGTACGCGGCCGCCTCGAACCAGGACATGCTGACCGCCGCGCTCGACGGGCTGGTCGCCCGCTGCGGGCTGGCCGGGGAACGGCTCGGCGAGGTCATCGCGGGTGCGGTCGTCAAGCACTCGCGCGACTACAACCTCACCCGCGAGTGCGTGCTCGGCTCCCGGCTGGACCCGCACACCCCGGCGTGCGACCTCCAGCAGGCGTGCGGTACGGGGTTGGCGGCCGCGATCCTGGTCGCCAACAAGATCGCCCTGGACCAGATCGACGCCGGCATCGCGGGCGGGGTCGATACGACCAGCGACGCACCCTTGCAGGTGAACGAGAGGCTGCGGCGCACCCTGCTTGCCGCGAACCGGGCCCGGTCGGCGAGTGCGCGGCTGCGGGCCATCGCGCAGGTCCGCCCGCTGCAGGCGTTCCAGCCGGAGATCCCGCGCAACCGGGAGGCGCGTACCGGCCTGTCGATGGGCGAGCATGCGGCCATCACCACCCGGGAGTGGCGGATCGGTCGCACCGAGCAGGACGCGCTCGCGTTGGCCTCGCACCAGCGGCTGGCCGGCGCGTACCAGCGCGGGTTCTTCGACGACCTGCTCACGCCGTACCTCGGGCTGGACCGCGACCAGAACCTCCGGCCGGACACGAGCATGGAGAAGCTCGGCGCACTCAAGCCGGTGTTCGGCACCGACCAGCCGGACGCCACGATGACGGCGGGCAACTCGTCGCCGCTCTCCGACGGGGCGGCCGTCGTACTGCTCGCATCCCAGGAGTGGGCGGCGCAGCGGCGGCTGCCCGTCCTGGCGTACTTCACCGACGCCGAGACCGCGGCCGTCGACTTCGTCCACGGCGGCGAGGGCCTGTTGATGGCGCCGGCGTACGCGGTGCCGCGGCTGCTCGCCCGGCACGGCCTCAAGCTGGGCGACTTTGACTTCTACGAGATCCACGAGGCGTTCGCGGGCCAGGTGCTGGCCACGCTGGCGGCCTGGGAGTCGGCCGAGTTCTGCGCCGACAAGCTCGGCCTCGACGCGCCGCTCGGCGCCATCGACCGGGCGAAGCTGAACGTCACCGGGTCCTCGCTCGCGGCCGGCCATCCGTTCGCGGCGACCGGAGGCCGGATCGTCGGTACGCTGGCCAAGCTGCTCGCGCAGCGCGGCTCGGGCCGCGGGCTCATCTCGATCTGCGCCGCGGGTGGGCAGGGCGTGACCGCGATAATGGAACGGTGATCCCCAACGTACTCGCGAGCAGGTACGCCTCACCGGAGCTCGGCACGATCTGGTCGGCCGAGGAGAAGGTACGCGCCGAGCGCCGGCTCTGGCTCGCCGTGCTGCGCGCCCAGCGCGATCTCGGCGTCGACGTGCCGGCCGGCGCGGTGCAGGCGTACGAGGCAGTGCTCGACCAGGTGGATCTGGACTCGATCGCCGCGCGGGAACGGGTGACCCGGCACGACGTCAAGGCGCGCATCGACGAGTTCGTGGCGCTCGCCGGCCAGGAGCAGATCCATCGGGGGATGACCTCGCGGGACCTCACGGAGAACGTCGAGCAGCTGCAGGTCCGGTCGTCGTTGCTGGTGGTCCGGGACCGGATGGTCGCCGCGCTGGCGCGCCTTGCCCGGCTGGCCGTCGAGCACCGGGAGCTGGTCCTGGTCGGCCGTACGCACAACGTTCCGGCGCAGGCCACCACGCTCGGCAAGCGCTTCGCGTCGGCGGCGGAGGAGCTGCTCATCGCGTACGCCCGGATCGAGGAGCTGGTGGCCCGCTACCCGTTGCGGGGGCTGAAGGGCCCGGTCGGCACGGCGGCCGACCAGCTGGACCTGGTGGGCGGCGACGCCGCGGCGCTGGCCGCGCTGGACGCGGCGGTGGCCCGGCACCTGGGGTTCCACGAGGTGCTCACGAGCGTGGGACAGGTGTACCCGCGCTCGCTCGACTTCGACGTCGTGTCCGCGCTCGTGCAGGCGGCCGCCGGGCCGTCGTCGCTGGCGACGACCATCCGGCTGATGGCCGGCCACGAGCTGGTGACCGAGGGCTTCCGCCCGGGCCAGGTCGGCTCGTCCGCGATGCCGCACAAGATGAACACGCGCTCGTGCGAGCGGATCAACGGCCTGGCGGTCGTGCTACGCGGTTGCCTGTCGATGGTCGGCGAGCTGGCCGGTACCCAGTGGAACGAGGGCGACGTGTCCTGCTCGGTGGTCCGCCGGGTCGCGCTGCCGGACGCGTTCTTCGCGGTGGACGGGTTGTTCGAGACGTTCCTGACCGTGCTCGACGAGTTCGGCGCCTATCCGGCCGTCGTGGCCCGGGAGCTCGACCGGTACCTGCCGTTCCTGGCCACCACCCGGGTGCTCGTCGCGGCCGTGCGGCGTGGGGTCGGCCGCGAGGTGGCGCACGCGGCGATCCAGGAGCACGCGGTCGCGGTGGCGCTCACCATGCGGGAACGGGGCGAGGCCCGGAATGACCTGTTCGACCGGCTCGCGGCCGACCCGCGGCTGCCGCTCACCCGGGGCGAGATCGACAAGCTGGTCGCGGACCCCGCGGCCTTCACCGGTGCGGCGTCCGCGCAGGTGGCGGCCGTCGCCGACCGGATCGCCGCGGTGGTCGCGGCCTACCCCGAGGCGGCGGGGTACGCGCCGCGCCCGCGGCTCTGAGGCCGGCGGCCGGCCGGGT
>JAEHDK010000108.1 GCA_016880465.1 Micromonosporaceae bacterium | reverse complement strand
CTTCAACAACTCAACGGTTACATGCTTGGACATTGGGAACCTCCATGTGCGATACCGGACTAAGAAAGAGCCAGCTAACGGATTGGCTCACCTGCCGCGGTGATACGCGAAGCCTGCAGAGCCGCAGGAGAGCGCTATTTCGCGGAATTTGCGCCGCCGTACCTCGCCGAAGGCGGTCAGGTGCAGCCGGTGTTGGGCGGCGCTCACTCTCTTGGCCCCTTCAGTGCACGTTCGATATCATGAACCCGATGATAGGTAGAGTGACCATCGAGGTCGAAGGGCCATTCCGGTCGGCGTTCACTACCGCTGAACCATTTCTCGGGCGCATCTTGCAGAGCGATCAGCAAATCCTTCTGAGTCTGCCTGTGCCAAGCTAAAACCTCCTGGCACGCCGCAGCGGTCGATTGCACCGTGAGATCAGCACTAGCACACGATATCGACAGACGCGCGGGCGTCAATGCATCTCTGACGCCCATCATGCACGACCGGCGTGAGAGTGCACTTGACGCGCCAGCCGTGCAACTGCACCCTATATTCACCAGGGTCGCTCTTCTGCCGCACCCGATCCGGGAGGCACTGATGGTCAAGAGTCGGAGTCCCCCAGCGGAATCCGTGGCGCGAGGCTCAACAACGAACGGCACCTGGAGGAGAGCCAGGCGCCGTTCACAGACTTCACCCCAGCTACTCGATCAAGCCGCCAAGGGGAAGTCAATGATGCAGGCTACACCTGGTCGCATCCGATCACCAGGGACGTGCGGAAATCCGGCCACGAATAGTGATCACATCTACTACCGCCAGGACGAAGTACTGGTGACCGGAGCCTGGTTCAAGGTCGGCGACCGTCGCTACCCGCTGGCCGAGCTGCGGAACATCCGTACCGTCCAAGGTCCGCGCGGTGATCTGACGGCCAGCGCCGGAGTCCTCGCCGGCGTCGTCGCGATCGTCATCGACCAGGTCGGCGAACGGCTCGGGCCAGACGCCTGGGTCGTACCGTGGCCGTACTGATGTTGTTGGTCGCCGTGGCGATGCTCGGGAACCAGCTACGGCGGCGGACGTTGCTGATGCTCGCCGAGTTCCGTGGGCTGACGGTGTTGCTCCACGTGGACGACGACTACGTGCGGTACCAGCGGACCTGGTGCGCCGTCCGACAGGCGCGGCGAGCGCTGCACGGCTAGCGAATGCTCATCGGGGCTGGCCACCGTCGGCCCCGATGGGTCCCTCGCCCGGTGCGGCAGCCCGGCACTGTTCGGCGAGCGCGGCCACCGGGTCCGCGTACGCCCGCGCGATCAACGAGATCCACTGGCGGACCGCATCCTCGCGGGGTGCCAGCGGGCCGGGCCGGAAGTGCGGGGACGACACGCCGCGCTGCACGGATTCGCAGGCCGCCCAATCCTCCCGGTTGGTGATGTCCCAGAAGTCCACGGCGTACGCGGGATCGTCGACCCCGTCCGGCACGTACCAGCAACACTCCACTGTGGTCAGTTCCGGGGCGACTGGGACGAGCCGGTGTGTCAGTACGTAGTCCGGGTGCGCCGAGATCAGCAGGTTCGGGAAGAGCCCGACGTAGCTGACCGTACGGCGCGGTGCGCCCTGGATCAACACCCCGCGCGAGCGACCGTCCAGCGACATGGTCTCGGCGTGCTCCCGCAGGTCCATCGTGCCGCCGACCCAGGCGCCGGGCAGCGTCCAGTTGAGACCCGACGTCGGCGGCGACACCCGGCACAGCTCGGGGTGGATCAGCGGGCAGTGGTAGCACTCGTGGTAGTTCTCGACGACCAGCTTCCAGTTGGCGGCGACGCCGTACTCGTGCCGGGCGCCGAGCCGCAACCGCTCCGGCGCGTACGGCGCGATAATGCCGGCCAGCCCGCCCAGGTAGTCGGCGAACGCCGGCGCCCGCCCGGCCGCGTTGACGAACAGCCAGCCGTGCCACTGCGCCACCGGCAGCTCGACCAGGCCGTGGTCGGCCGGATCGAACCCCGGCACGCCGCGCATCGGCGCCGCGGCGGCCAGCGCGCCGTCGAGGCCATAGGCCCAGCCGTGGTACGGGCAGACCACCGCCGCCCGGTCGGCCGTACCACCATCCGGCAACAGCTCGTGCCCGCGGTGCCGGCAGACGTTGGCGAACGCCCGTACCCCCTGATCGGGGAAGGTGAGCAGCACCCCGACGTCGCCGGCGGTCACCCCGCGATGGGTGACCTCCGTGCGCAGCTCGGCGGTCCGGCCGAGGCACGTCCAGGCGCCGGCGAACAGGTGCCGGCGCTCCCAGGCGAGGATCGCGGTCGACGTGTACGCCTCGCCGGGCAGCATCGATCCGCCGGGTGGCATCGTTCCGACAGACAGCATCTGCGGGACCTCCGTCATCGGTCAGCTCGACATGCGCCGGACCACGACGCCGAGCAGCCGGGTGCTCGGAAAGAACCCGCAGCTTCGTGAGTCATAGCTGCTTGCGATGTTGTCACCCAGCAGGACCAGGTGCCCCTCCGGTACGGTCGTCTCGGTGACCACGCCGATGACCTCGGCCGGCACGGGCTGACCCGGCAGTGCCGCCGCCCGCTTGATCATCCATGGCTGGCCGGCGACCCGGCGACCGGCCGGCGATCGACGCCAGACCCCCGGCCCGTCCGGCCGCTCGACCACGACGACGTCCCCGCGCCCGACCCGAGCCAGGCTGGTACGGCGTACGAGCACGCGGTCGCCGGTGTGGAAGGTCGGCTCCATGCTGGACCCGTCGACATCCACCACCACGAGCCAGGACCGGAACCAGAGCAGGAACGCCAACACCACGACCGCCACCGCGCCGACGGTCACCAGTGCAGCCGTCACCGTCGATCCCGCCTTCCGTACACGAACGCATGATGGCAGATGGGGATTAGCCACCACACTGCCGCAGCCATGCGCGCCGGCCGGGTTCCTGGCGGGCGCCGTTCTGCCTGTCCACCTGGTGGAGACGAGGGGACTTGAACCCCTAACCCCCGCCTTGCAAAGGCGGTGCTCTGCCAGTTGAGCTACGTCCCCGCGCGTGCCGTCAGTCGCGCAGTTCGGGCGCGGTCGTCGCCTCGTGCCACAGTGTCCGCTCGTCGTTGGCTTCCTTGACCTTCTTCGCGAGCAGGGCAGCGGCACCGACGACGGCAGCAACGATCAACAGCTTCTTCCACATGTGGGGCTAGCTGGAATCGAACCAGCGACCTCAGAGTTATCAGCTCTGCGCTCTAACCGACTGAGCTATAGCCCCGACGCGACGAGCAAGATTAGCGTACCGAGTTGTCCGATCCCAAACTCAGGGCCCAGCATGCCGCTGGGCCCGACGTCGAGGTCGGTCAGTCGCGCTCGGAGAGCGTCAGCTCGACGCCACCGACGAGGTCCGCGCAGACGTTGTAGACGAATGCCGCCAGGGTCGCCAGCGCCGTGACGAGCACGATGTTGACCGCGCCCAGGAGGGCCGCGGTACCGATCACGCCCTTAGCCGTGATCTTGAAACCACCGCCGGTGCTCTCGCCGTTCGCCGAGCTCATCAGGTCGCCGAGCGACTGGTTGACACTGTCGAAGACGCCCATGCGGTCGAGGGCCAGGTACAGCACCGCCGTCGCCACGATGATCACGATGAACAGCACCACCGAGACGGCGAAGGAGAACTTCATCACCGACCACGGATCGACCCGCTTCACCGCCAGTCGCGCCCGGCGAGGTCCGCGCGCCGCAGCAGCCGACGAGGTGGTACGCGCGGTCCGTACCGCCTCGGTGACCCGGCCGGCACCCGCGACCCCGGGCAACGCGCGCGCGGGCAACGTACCCACCGCGACCCGCCCGGTGGCGACGCCGCCCGGCCGCGTGGGAGCGCTGACGGGTGCGGTCGGCGGCGGTGCCAGAGCGACCGCAGACGGGGCGACGACCGGCACCGTCGCCGTCCCGCTGACGATCGGTGGCGACACCGGGACGATCGACGACGAACTGCCGGACCGATCGCTGTCGGGCCGCTGCTCGGCAGGCAGGGTCTCCGGGGGCGGCGCCATGCCCGGCGCCCGGGTGTACCTGGCGCTCAGGCCGGCCGAGGTCGCGGTGGACGGGGACTCGACGGGGACCGTCGCACGGCCGACCGCCGTGCGACCTCCGGCGGCGGAGGCTCCAGCTTCGGCAGCCTCCGGTTCGGCCGGGTGTGTCGGGCCCCCCGCATTGCCCGACGGGTGACCGCTCTCGCTCGCCGCGTCTGACGCCCCGCCGTGACCGAGAGCAGTCGTCCCCTGTGTCTCCGTCATGAATTAGTCCTGTTCGTCGGGCTCGTCGGCATTGCGAGCGATGGCCACGAGGGTTACGCCCTCCGGTAGGTCCATGAGCTTGACCCCCATTGTGTTCCGGTCACGCGTCCGGCGTACAGGCTTCACGGGAGTCCGAATAACGCCGCCGGTGCTGGTGATTGCGAACAACTCATCGTCCGCGTTGATAACAACCGCACCAACCAGGCCGCCTCGACGCTCGGTGATTTTAGCGGTCAAAACACCCTTACCGCCGCGGCCCTGGACCGGGTACTCCTCGATCGGCGTACGCTTCGCGAACCCGCCGTTCGTGGCGACCAGGACGTCGCGACCCTCGTGCACGACCTCCATCGCGAGCAGTTCGTCGCCGTCGCCGAACCGCATGCCGATCACCCCCGACGTCGCGCGGCCCATCGGGCGCAGCGCCTCGTCGGTCGCGTTGAACCGGATCGCCTGGGCCCGCTTACTCACCAGCAGTAAATCATCATCCGGGCCGAGCAGCGCGGCACCGACGAGTTCGTCGTCGTCCCGCAGGTTGATCGCGATAATCCCGCCACTGCGATTCGAGTCGAACTCGTCAAGCTTCGTCTTCTTCACCAGGCCGTTCCTCGTCGCCAGGACGAGATACGGCGCGACCTGGTAGTTCTGGATCTGGATCACCTGGGCGATCTGCTCGTCGGGCTGGAACGCGAGCAGGTTCGCGACATGCTGGCCGCGGGCGACCCGGGTCGCCTCGGGCAGCTCGTACGCCTTCGCGCGGTACACCCGGCCTTTGTTCGTGAAGAACAGGATCCAGTCGTGGGTCGAGCTCACGAAGAAGTGGCTGACGATGTCGTCCTGGCGCAGCGTCGCACCGCTGACCCCCTTGCCGCCGCGCTTCTGGGAGCGGTACAGGTCGGTCTTGGTGCGCTTGGCGTATCCCGTCCGGGTGATCGTGACGACCACGTCCTCGCGGGCGATGAGGTCCTCCATGGAGACCTCGCCGTCGAACGGGACGATCCGGGTACGCCGGTCGTCGCCCCACTTGTTGACGATCTCCGCCAGCTCGTCGGAAATGATCTTCCGCTGCCGTTCCGGTTTGGCAAGGATGTCGCGGAGGTCAGCGATCTTGACCTCAATCTCCGCCAGCTCGTCGATGATCTTCTGACGCTCCAACGCGGCCAGGCGGCGCAGCTGCAGATCAAGGATCGCAGTCGCCTGAAGCTCGTCGATCTCGAGCAACTCCACGAGGCCGACGCGCGCTTCCTCGACCGTGGGCGAACGCCGGATCAACGCGATGACGTCGTCGAGCGCGTCGAGCGCCTTGACGTAGCCGCGCAGGATGTGGGCGCGCTCCTCGGCCTTGCGCAGCCGGTACGCCGTACGCCGCCGGATGACGTCCATCTGGTGGGCCACGTACAGGCGCACGAACTGCGCCAGGTTGAGCGTGCGCGGAACCCCGTCGACGAGCGCGAGCATGTTCGCGCCGAACGTCTCCTGCAGTTGGGTGTGCTTGTAGAGGTTGTTGAGCACGACCTTGGCGACCGCGTCCCGCTTGAGGACCAGGATCAACCGCATGCCGGTACGGCCGGACGACTCGTCGCGGATGTCCGCGATGCCGCTCAGCTTGCCTTCCTTGACCAGCTCGGCGACCCGCTCCGCGAGGTTGTCCGGGTTCACCTGGTACGGCAGCTCGGTCACCACGAGGCAGGCGCGGCCGCGCTTGTCCTCCTCGACCTCGACGACCGCACGCATCCGGATCGAGCCGCGGCCGGTCCGGTACGCCTCCTCGATGGGGGCGGTGCCGACGATGAGCCCGTACGTCGGGAAGTCCGGCCCCTTGACGATCTTCAGGAGCTCGTCGAGCGTGCTCGACTCGTCGGCGTCCGGGTG
>JAEHDK010000779.1 GCA_016880465.1 Micromonosporaceae bacterium | reverse complement strand
GGCCCGGGCCGATTCGGTGGCCTCGTCGAGGGACGGTACGGCCGGCCCGACGACGACCGGCCCATCGCCGAATGCGACCAGCAGCTTCTCGGTGGCGGCCAGCGGGTCCGGTACGCCGCCGAGCACCAGGACCAACCGGTCGCCGTGCACCCCGCCCAGGATCTCCAGGCCGATCCGCCGCGCGGCCCGGTACGCCGTGTGCAGGACAGCGGCCGCCTCGCCGCCGGGGGAGCGGCCGACGGCGACCGCCACCATCGGCGCGTCCGCCCAGCCGAGAGCGGCGGCCCGGCTTGCCGCCACGTCCGACGAGTCACCGCGCAGCAACGCGTCGACCAGCAGGGCCTGCAGCCGGGCGTCCCACGCACCGCGCGACTCGGCCGCCCGGGCATAGACGCGCGCCGCCGCAAACGCGACCTCGCGGGAGAAGCGCAGGACGGCCTCCCGCAGCGCGTTCTCCTCGCCGGGGGCGGCCAGCCGGGGCACCTGCTCCTCGACCACATCGATCGTCACCTTGATCAACGCGACCGTCTGCTGGAGGCTGATCGACCGGGCCAGGGCCCGCGGCGCGGCGTCGAAGACCTCATCGGAGACCTCCTGCCGGCCGGCGCCACCGTTGGTCAGCCACTCGACGAGCGACCGGACGCCGGCCTGCGCGACGAGCATGACCCAGGCCCGCTGGTCGGCCGGCAATGCCCGGAACCACGGCAGCACGTCGTCCATGCGGGCCACGCTGGCCGTGGCCAGGGCACCCGCCGCGCGCTCGATGCGCTGCAGCGTCGCGGTCAGCGGGGCCGGGTCCGTCACCGCCCCAGCCTGCCATGCCAGGATCGGTAGCGTGTCTCGCCTGCCGGTGGTGTTCTCCGTCGCCACACTCGCCGTCTTCGGGACGCTGCTGGTGCTGGTGGCGACCGGCTGGGCGCCGCTGCACGCCGCTGATGTGGCACTCTCGGCCGCCGCCCGCACGTACGGCCTGGCCCACCCGGGCTGGACCGGCACCCTGCGCATCCTCACCGATGCCGGGGCCACCTGGTCGTTCCTCGCCGCCGGCAGCGCGGTGGCCGGCGCGTTGGCGATCCGGCGGGCGTACCCCCGGGCGTTGGCCGTGGGTCTGGTCACCGTCTCGATTCCGGTCTGCTGGGGGATCGCGCACCGGTGGCTGCACCGGCCGCGGCCGGCGAACGGCTTCGTCGCCGTGGCGGGCAACGGGTTCCCGAGCGGGCACGCGGCCAACGCGACCGCACTGGCGGCGCTCGCGGTACTCCTGCTCTGGCCGCGGCTGGGCCGGGCCGGGCGGAGCGTCGCCGTCACCGCGGCGGTCCTCGGCGGCGGGTTCGTCGCCGCGAGCCGGGTCGCGCTGCTCGCGCACTGGCCGTCCGATGTGGTCGGTGGGGCGCTGCTGGCGCTCGGCGTCGTACCGCTGTGCGTCTCGGCCGGGGCCGCGCTCACCCGCCGGCCGGCGAGCCGGGCTGACTGGCCGGGTTAGCTCAGCTCCGCCGGACCAGGCGGACGAAGCCGCCGAGGAGCACGAGAAGGACGAGCGCGCCACCGCCCAGCAGGAGCACCTGCCGCTGCCACTGACCGACCAGCTCGCCGAGGGTCGTGTCACTCGCGGCGTGCGAGGTGACCTCAGCGCCGACCGGTCCGCCGCCGCCGCGGCCGCCCCCGTCGGGTAGCGGCAGCGGCACGCCGGCGGCCCGCATGGTTTCCGGCATCGACAGCCGGCCGTAGAACCAGGCGGCCGCCACCCGCCGGTTGTTCGGCTGTTCGGCCGGGCGGAAGACCCGCGGCCCGCCGACGGCGAGCGGGTAGAGGACGTACGACTGGTCCGGCACCGCGTCCACCCGGATCACCATCGGGTACGCCGGGCCCAGCACGGCCGGATCCGGCTGCGGTGCGTTCGCGCTCCTGGTCGCGAGCCAACTGACCTCGGCGTACAGGTCGGCAAACAGCTTCGGGTCGGTCGCCGCGACGACGTTGCGCGGCTTGGCCAGTCCCGGGCCCTCGATCGACAGCGAGGTCGGCCCGGCGGCGGCGTACGCGGCCGGTGCGAACGCGCCGGCCGCCAGCAGCGGACCGAGGAGCACGGCGACGAGACCTGCGACAAGGTGCCCCGTCCGTCGCCGCATGGTCGACCTCCCCGCCCCGTAAACCCCGGCGCACCGGGCAATGCGGTGCGACCCCAGGTGGTGACCCGCTCTGGAGTTGAGCGTTCGATATATAGACACCGCAGTGGTCACCATGGTTGCACCAATCGAGGATGAGATGGGGAACTTCTTGTCACGGTCCGGCGACTATTCGGGGTGGAGGCTGTGGAGGTCGGCATGGGTGGTCGGTGGGTACGGGTCGTGTTCGCAGGTGTCGCCTCGGTCGTGATCGCGGTCGGTTCGGCGGCGCCCGCCCACGCGCACAACGCGTTCGCCGGCAGTACCCCGAAAGACGGCGCCGTACTCGACCAGGCGCCGGCCGCAGTGCAACTCAGGTTCGCGCAGAAGCTCGTCGCGGCGAATGTGACGGTCTCGATCACCGATCCGGCGGGCGCGGCCGCTGCCGGCGGTACGCCGACGTTCGACGGCCCGGCCGTGTCCATCCCGTTGCGCCCGACCAGCGCCGGCCGGTACACGGTGGACTATGCGGTCATTTCGGCGGACGGGGACCGGGTGACCGGAAAGATCGCCTTCACGCTGACCGTGGCGGCGGTGCCCCCGCCACCGAGCCCCACCGCCAGCCCCACCCCGCCGCACTCGGCCGGCGCGGTCGTTCCGGCGCCGCGGGAGCTGGCCGAGGAGAGCGGGAGCGGGACCTGGTGGCCCTGGGTCGTGGGCGGTGCGCTGGTGCTCGCCGGGCTGGCTCTGGTGATCACCCGCCGCGCCCGGCGTACGCCCGCCGGCTAGCGCACTTCGGCCGGCTAGCGCACTTCGGCCGGCTAGCGCGCGGCCGCCGCCATGGCGTCTTCGAGCCGGGCGAGCGTACGGTCGCGGCCCAGCACCACCAGCGACTCGAACAGCGGCAGGCCGACGGTCCGTCCGGTGATCGCGACGCGTACCGGTGCCTGGGCCTTGCCCAGCTTGAGCCCGTGTGCCGCACCGATCCGCTCGACGGTCTCCTTCAGCGCCGGCGCCGTCCACTCGGGCAGCGCCGCCAACGCCGGGCTCACGTCCGCGATCAGCTCCGGAGCGTCGCCGGTCATGGTCTTCGTCCAGGCCGCCTCGTCGACCAGGGGTCGATCGAGGAACAGGAAGTCCACATTGGACACGATGTCGGCGAGGACCGCGACCCGGGTCTGGGCGAGCGGAGCGACCGCGGCGAACGCCTCCGGATCGAAGTCCGCGGGCCGCCACGGCGGCGCCGGGATCTCGACCGCGCCGCCGGCCGTCTCGGCGCCGTGCAGCCACGGCTGGCACGCCGTGATGAACTCGTCGACGGTCAGCGCCCGGATGTACTCGCCGTTGAACGCGCGCAGCTTCTTCTCGTCGAAGAACGCCGGGGACGGGTTCACGTCCGCCAGCCGGAACTCGGACTCGATCACCGACCACGGCACGATCTCCCGGTCGCCGCTCGGCGCCCAGCCCAGCAGCATCAGGTAGTTGCGCATCGCGTCGGCCAGGTACCCCTCGGCCCGGTACGCCTCGAGGGCCACCTTGTCCCGCCGCTTCGAGAGCTTCTGGCGCTTCTCGTTGACGACGACCGGTACGTGCGCCCACACCGGTGGCTGCGCGCCGAGCGCCGCCCAGAGCAACTGCTGCTTCGGCGTGTTCGGCAGGTGCTCCTCGGCCCGGATCACGTGCGTGATGCCCATGGTCAGGTCATCGACGACGTTGGCGAGCAGGAACACCGCGGAGCCGTCGGCGCGCGCGATCACGAAGTCCTCGAGCTGCCGGTTGTCGAAGGTCGGCTCACCCCGGATCAGGTCGCGGACCACCGTGGTGCCGGTGTCGGGCGTGCGGAACCGCAGTGCTCGGCCCGGGCCCGGGCCCAGCCCGCGATCGCGGCAGAACCCGTCGTACCCCGCATAGCTGTTGCCCGTGCGGGCGACCACGTCGTCGCGCGTGCAGTCGCAGTAGTAGGCGCGGCCCTGCGCGTACAGCCGGGCGGCGGCGTCCTGGTGCTCCCGGTGGTAGGCGGACTGGAAGTACGGCCCCTCGTACGTGCCCCGGGCGATGCCGAGCCAGTCCAGCGCGGAGATGATGCCCTCGGTCCACTCCGGACGGTTGCGGGCCGCGTCGGTGTCCTCGATCCGCAGCACGAAGACCCCACCCCGCTGCTTGGCGAAGATCCAGTTCTGCAGCGCCGACCGGGCGCCTCCGACGTGGAACATTCCCGTCGGGGAGGGCGCGAAACGAACCCGTACCGTCACCCCATCACCCTACGGTACCGAGCGGATCCGATAGACCAGCACGCTGCCGACGGCCGTCACCGCCGCCGTCACGGCATAGAGCGTGGCGTATCCACCGAGGTAGACCACGATCGGCGCGGACATGGCCGGGGCGAGCACCTGCGGCGCCGAGTTGGCGATATTGATCACGCCGAGGTCCTTGGCCCGGTCGGTCGCCTGCGGCAGCACCTGCGTGATCAGCGCGGCGTCGACCGCCAGGTACACGCCGTACCCGGAGCCCAGCACCAGCGCGGCCACGACCGCGGCCGGCCATACCGGCCAGATCGCCAGGATCAGCGCGGCGACCGCGATCACCAGGCCGGACAGCGTCACGTAGATCCGGCGCCGGCCGGACCGGTCGGACAGCCGCCCGGTGACCACCGCGGTGGCCATCATCCCGACCGTGTACAGCAGGATCAGGATCAACAGCCCGCTCTGCGGGTCGGGGTAGTGCACCCGGTCCTTGAGGAAGTACAGCAGGTACAGCGTGCCGAGGGCGGCACCGAGCTGGACCAGGAAGCGGGTGGCGAACGCCCAGGCGAAGTCCGGGTGGCGGCGCGGGCTCACCCACATGCCGGCCAGCATCGCGCGCGGCCGTAGCGGCGCACGGTGCGACCGCGGCAGCGGGTCGTCCGGGGTCCGCAGAGCAAAGGGCAGACCCAGCACGAGTACGGCGAGCGCGATCGCCAGGTACCCGTTGGCGTTGCCTGTCACCACGGTCGTCACGAGGACCGCGCCGACGACCAGGCCGAGTGCCTGCGGGATGCCGATCCAGCCGGAGACGCCGCCCCGCTGCGCGACCGGAACCCGGTCGGGCATCGCCGCGGTCAGCGTGGCCAGCATCGCGTTGAAGCAGATCTGCGCAGCGACCCAGCCCAGCGCGACGCCGAGCACGGTGCGCTGCTGCGCCAGGAGTACGAGGGCGGCCGCGCCCAGCACCGCGCCGGCGAAGGTCCACACGTGCCGGCGGCCGAGCTCGCGGCCGGCGATCCGCAGGCAGGTACGGTCGGACAGCGCACCGGCCAGCGGGTTCGCCACGATCGCGGCGAACGCGCCGACCCCGGTGACCCAGCCGAGCACGATCTCCTTGGCATCCGGGGCGATCAGCTCGATCTGCTGCGGCAGCAGGATCTGGATCGGCGTGAAGAACGCCATCCACACGCCGAGGTTCGCGGCGAACAGCAGGGCTATCCAGCGGGCGCGGACCGGTACGAGCGGCTCGGCCAGCGCGGCCGGGACGAGGGGTGCGGTGCCGGCGGCCGGCGCGAAACCTTCGGCGGCCGG